>NZ_PCZU01000311.1:8897-13955 GCF_002887785.1 Rhodococcus sp. ENV425 | reverse complement strand
CGTCGCCGCCCGCGACCTGCGGCCCGGGCAGACCCTCACCGCCGACGACGTCACCGTCGTCGAGCGCGACTCGTCCCAACTCCCGTCCGGGGCACTCACCGACCCCGCCGAGGCGATCGGCCACACCCTGGCAGGACCGGTGCCCGCCGGCGAAGCCCTCGTCGGGGTGCGGATGCTCGGGCCGCGGCTGGCGGCGTCCGCCACCGGCGACGCGGCGGCCCGGGTGGTCCCGGTGCGCCTGGCCGATCCCGGCGTCGGGGATCTGCTGCGCGAAGGCGACTTGGTCGACGTCCTCACCGTCGCCGAGGACGGCTCCCCGTCGTCGGGTGCGGCGCCGGAGGTGCGGGTGCTGGCCACGGGGGCGACCGTCGTGCTGGCCCAGGGAACGGACCAGACGAGCGACCGCGGCGAGAAGGTGGTCCTGCTCGCCCTGCCGCCCGAGCCGGCGACGGCTGTGGCTGCTGCATCGCTCGTGAGCGCGTTGACGGTGACCCTGCACTGATCCGGGCCGGGATCCGCATTCCGGACTTTGCGACATACCTACTGGTCTATGGTGCGACTGCGAGCATGACGACAAGACACGTCTAGGAGAAGCGCCATGTTGAAAGGCTTCAAGGACTTCCTGCTCCGCGGAAACGTACTCGACCTCGCTGTCGCGGTCGTCATCGGCACCGCGTTCACGGCCATCGTCACGGCCTTCACCAGCAACGTCATCGAACCCCTGATTGCCGCGCTCGGCGGCGACAACGAGATGGGCTGGGGCTTCCAGATCCTCGCGGACAATCCCGCCACCTTCGTCAACATCGGCGCGGTGGTGTCGGCGATCATCAATTTCGTCATCATCGCCGCCGTCGTCTACTTCGTGCTGATCCTCCCGGCGAACGCGGCCAAGAAGCGGTTCGCCACCGAGAGGGACGACACCAAGGCGAGCGCCGAGGATCTGCTCATCCAGATCCGCGACCTCCTCCAGGTGCAGTCCGGCCAGACCGGCGCACACGCCAAGCTGAGCCTCGAGGAGAGGGAACAGTAGGCGCAACCGTGCCACCGACGAAAAAGGTTGGGCCCGCTCGGAATTCCGAGCGGGCCCAACCCGTGTTCAGCCTGTCGGCAGGACGTCGTGTCAGACGGTCCAGGGCTTGCCGTAGGTGGTCACGTTGTCGCCGTTCGCGGTGATGGCGCGAACGAACGGACGGACCTGAACGGCGCCGATGACGCCGGAGGCGGTGCCGTGAACGTTCGAGAACTGCACGGACTTGAAGTCACCGTCGAACTCGCCCTCGGCGACGACGAGTTCCTCGATGCCCGGAGCCGGGGTCAACTCGAGCTCGGCGTAGGCCTGCGGGAGGATGTCGGTCACGGTGGCAACGGAATCCGAGCCGAGCTCCAGCTCGAGCTGCGGGGTGGAGTAGGTGACGCCGATGGCGCCGTCGATGCTGCCGGCCCACGCGAACTGGTAGCCGAACTGGAACGTGGTGCCCTCGGCGTCGGCAGCGGACTCACCGACGAGGTTCGCGGTGCCGCGGCCGTTGTGGAAGAACTCGCGGTTGAACGGGCTGCCCCCCAGGGCCGGAACACCCTGGATGAAGGTGTCCTCCTGGGTCACCACGACCTCGTAGCCGTCCGTGGAGACGATCCGGTTCTGATCGTCGACCGCAGCCTGCGCGGAGCCGGTCGCACCGAGGACCAGGCCCAGGACAGCGGCACCGGACACCGCGGCGTTACGTGCGGCCTTGAAGCCACGCGACTTGATTCCCATGATTTCTCCGTATTTCTTGGTGGGGATTACTGCGGGGTGGGGCGAGCAGGACTAGATCGTCCAGACTTTGCCGTAGGTGGTGACGTTGTCGCCGTTCGCGGTGATCACGCGGACGAACGGGCGGACCGAGACCGCGCCGATGACGCCGGTGGCGGCGCCGTGGACGTTGGCGAACTGGACGTGCTTGTAATCGCCGTCGAATTCGCCCTCGGCGACGACGAGCTCCTCGATGCCCGGAGCCGGGGTCAGCTCGATGCCCGCGGTGAACTGCGGAAGGATGCTGTCGACGGTGAGGGTGTTCTCGACGTCGACAGCGGAAGCCTCGGGATCGATCGTGTAGAGCGGGTTGCCGTTCTCGTCTTCCGCCTGAACCGGGTTGCCGTCCTCATCGAGCACCGGCTCTCCGGTCTCAGGATCCACTTCGTCGACGGGGACGTACACGTCACCGGGCGAGGCTGCGACCTCGAGCTCCGCCTGCGGGCTGGACCACGCGATGCCGATCGAGCCGTCGACAGCGGCGGACCACGCGAACTGGTAGCCGAACTGGAAGGTCGAGCCCTCGAAGTCCGCGGCGTCGGGGCCGACGATGTTGGCGATGCCACGGCCGTTGTGGAACCACTCGCGGCTGAGCGGGCTGCCCCCGATCGGGGGAACACCCTGGATGAAGGTGTCCTCCTGGGTCACGATGACCTCGTGGCCGTCCGACACGATCCGGTTCTGGTCGTCGACCACAGCGCCGGCGGTCCCGGTCGATCCCAGAACCAGGCCGAACACGGCGGCGGCGGCCACCGTGACGTTGCGGGCGGCCTTCACACCGCGTCGCGTCTGCATCTTCATGAATGCCTCATCCATTCTCTGCGTGCCGGGTCACGCACACGCGTCCGACAACTGCCCTGTCGCCCGCGAGGCATGCCACACCTGAGACACCGGCGAGCGTGCTCACCGGTGCCGACGTGTGCGTCATCCGCACGGTTGCGTTTCCGATTCGTGATGAAGACCGTCGCATTAGCTACCGATCTTGACCTGAGCGAACCAGGACAGAGACTAGACCGTGACCTCTGAAGCCAGCAACGGCTACGTCCCGGGGCGAGGCCTCGTCGAACCCGAAATTCTTTCGGCCCGATGAAACAATCGGTGCCATTTCAACGGCCGCCCCGAAGGGGTTGCGGAGGCGCCGAAAACCGTCTATCACCCATGAATAGAGCCGCATACCCCCTGGTGGCGGGTTCATGCGCCGCTGTGGCCGAATACATACTGCCGGTACTTCCGTGATGCGCGCCACCGAAAGCCGGGCGCGCGTCGACCGCGACTCGCCGAGTTGCAGGGTTACGAGAAGGTTGCGGAATCCCACCGCTGGAATTAACGATTCGGCATCGGCCGACTTCTACAAGTGGGGTAGATCACATGTGGCCGTGGTGCGGCGGTACCTGCCGGCGCAGCCATTCTTCCGAGTCGGACGAATCGTCTGCCGGCGAGCGCTCGTCGCGGGTCGTCTCGGGGAGGACGTCGCCGAAGATGCGGCGGAGCCGGGCCCGGTCGATCCGGGCCCGGCTCGCGTCGTCGCGCCGTGGTGCGTCGTCCGACGACGCGCCGGACGCACTCTCGTCCGTGCCGGTGATGGCTATCCCTCCACCCGCGACAGTTCCTCGATCACGTGCGAGGCGAGCGGCAGGAGCGTGGCCATGCCGTCGCGGATCGCCGCGCGCGAGGAGGCGAGGTTCGCGACCAACGTGGAGCCGGACAGGCCGACCAGACCGCGGGACAGACCGGCGTCCATCGCGCCGGCGGAGAAGCCGGACGAGCGCAGGGCCTCGCCGATCCCCGGGAGTTCCCGGTCGAGCACATCGGAGGTGGCGTCGGGCGTCACGTCGCGCGGCGACACCCCGGTGCCGCCGACGGAGATGACCAGGTCCACGCCGCCGATGACGGCGGTGTTGAGGGCGTTGCGGATCTCCACCTCGTCGGCCGACACCGTGACGACACCGTCCACGGCGAATCCCTCCTCTGCGAGGAGCTCGGTGACCAGGGGCCCGGCGGAGTCCGGGTTGTCGCCGTGCGCTACCCGGTCGTCCACGATCACCACGAGGGCTCGCCCGGTCCTGGGGGTTTCGAATTCCATGATGCCCACCGTAGTTGCCCTGTCCGTCGAACGAGCTGTATGTCCGAGAATGAATCCGGCGGCGTCTCTTCTCATCGGCCACCCGCCTCGGCCGCCGCGAGCTGCACGTCGACGGTCTTCTCGCTGCCACCCTGTGCGTCGGTGTAGGTGATGCGCACGGTGTCGCCGGGCGCGTACGAGCGGACCGCCGCGATCAGGGAGTCCCCGTCGGTGACGAGCCGGTCGTCGACCTTGGTGATGATCACGCCGCTCGGAATACCGGCCCGTTCCGCGGGCCCGCCGCCGGTGACCTCCATGACCCGAGCGCCGCGCACGTCGCTCTGCGACGGCACCTGGACGCCGATGACGGCGTGGGTCGCCTTGCCGGTGTCGACGAGTTCGTCGGCGATGCGGCGTGCCTGATCGACCGGGATCGCGAAGCCGAGGCCGATGGATCCGGACTGTCCGCCGGCCGTGGCGATCGCCGTGTTGACGCCGATCAGCTGGCCGTCCATGTTCACCAGCGCGCCGCCGGAGTTGCCGGGGTTGATCGCGGCGTCGGTCTGCAGCGCATCGATGACGGTGTTCTGGTTGCCGGTCTCCCCGCTGGTCGACACGGGCCGGTCCAGGGCCGAGACGATACCGGTGGTCACCGTGCTCTCGAGACCGAGCGGCGAGCCGACCGCCACCACCTGCTGGCCCACCTGCACGGCGTTCGAGTCGCCGAGCTCGATCGGGGTGAGGTCGGTGCGGCCCTCCGCGCGGATCACGGCGATGTCGGAGATCGGGTCGGCGCCCACGATGGTCGCGGGGACCGAGCTGCCGTCGGAGAAGTACACCGTGAGCTGCGCGCCGGCGCCGCCCCCGGCGACGACGTGGTTGTTGGTGAGGATCAGGCCGTCGGAGGACAGGATCACGCCCGAGCCCTCGCCCTGCGCGGTGCGGCCGACCACCTCGATGCGCACGACGCTCGGTACGACCTTCTGCGCGACGGCCTGCACCGAACCGGCGGGGGCGGCGGCGACGGTCGTCGTGGACGGCCGCGGCGCGTCGAGGGCGTTGGTGACGGCCGTGCCGCCGGTCGACTGCTGCGTGGTCCACGCGCCGACGGCGCCGCCGATCCCGCCGCTGACCAGTGCCAGCGCGACGGCGCCGAGGGCGAGCAGGCCCCGCGCCGATCGGGGTGAACCCTGGGGCCCCGGCG
>NZ_PCZU01000311.1:8785-8875 GCF_002887785.1 Rhodococcus sp. ENV425 | reverse complement strand
TGGGGCGGGGCGCCGAACGGCGCGGTGTGCCCGTACCCGGCATAGGGACCGGAGGGAGCCTGGTAGGGATTCGGCTGGTGCGGTGTCGGC
>NZ_PCZU01000311.1:0-8763 GCF_002887785.1 Rhodococcus sp. ENV425 | reverse complement strand
GCCACCCGGTGTGGGGTCCTCGCTCATCTCATCGCTTTCGGTCTACACGGCCGCCGGGTCGGCGGCTCGTCGTTCGGCTTCCAGCATGCCCGCGGCGGCTGAGAGTCCGCTTAGATCCGACGGCGATTTTCCTGTCAATCCGCCGGGTGTTCGAGCTGCGGGGTGCCGGGCAGCACGATCCGGACGAGGGCACCCCCACGCGACGAGATGTCGACCGCGATGGTGCCGCCGTGCTTCATCACCACCTGCCGCACGATCGCGAGGCCGAGGCCGGATCCGGGCATCGACCTCGACGCGGTGGAGCGGTAGAACCGCTCGAACACCAGCTCGCGGTCCTCCTCGGGGATGCCGGGCCCGGCGTCGTCGACGGTCAGCTCCATCAGGCCGGTGCCGAGCTGGCGCATCGACACCAGCACCTCGGCGTCGGCGGGACTCCACTTGGCAGCGTTGTCGAGGACGTTGAGCACCGCCCGGGAGAGCGCGGCGTGGTCGCCGTAGACGAACCACGGTTCCGTGTGCGCCGTGAAGTCGATGTCGGAGCGGCGGCGCCGGGCGCGTTCGAGGCTGCGCTCGACGACCTCCGAGATGTCGACGGGTTCGAACACCGTCTCGGGGGCGTCCTCGCGGGCGAGGTCGACGAGGTCGCCCACCAGGGTGGACAGCTCCTCGATCTGCGCCACCACGTCGGCGCGCAGCTCCGCCATGTCCTCCTCGGGCAGGTTCGGCGCGTCGGGCCGGCTCGCCGCGATGAGCAGCTCCATGTTCGTGCGCAGCGACGTCAGCGGGGTGCGCAGCTCGTGGCCGGCGTCGGCGACAAGCCGGCTCTGCCGCTCCCGCGACTCGGCGAGGGCGCGCAGCATCGTGTTGAAGCTCTCGGTGAGCCGGGCCAGCTCGTCGTGCCCGGTCACGCGGATCGGCCGCAGGTCGTCGGTACGGGCGACCCGCTCGGCCGCCGCGGTGAGGCGCGCGACGGGGCGCAGACCGGTGCGTCCCACCGTCGCGCCGGCAGCGGCGGCGAGCACCACGCCGCACCCTCCGACGACGAACAGCACGCTCGCGAGCCGTTTGAGGATGTCCGCCGTCGGCTGCAGGCGCTGGGCGATGACGATGGTGCTGCCGTCGGGGATGCGCTGCGCGAGCACCCGCTGATGGCCGACGGTGCGCAGCGACGACTCCCGTTCGCCCTTCGCGACGGCGAGTTCGGCGCCGCCGATCGGGACGGACGACCCGGGCGGCACGTACTGCCCCAGGTTGGAGTAGATGAGCGCCACGCTGATGTCGGAGCTGTAGAGCTGGGCGCCACCGATGTAGCGGGGGTCGTAGGTGATCAGGGTGCTGCTCTCGACGAGCGCGGCAGCCCGCGCCCGCAACTGCTTGTCGACGTCGGCGTAGAGGGCGCGGGCCACCACCGCGTACGCCGCGATGGAGGTCACCGCGACGGCGATCGCCACCGCGCCGGCGGCCAGCAACGTGACACGCCGGCGCAGCGGCACCGACCGGGTCAGCAGCAGCGGGGGGCGCATGGGGCGCTTCGAATCCGGGTCGGCGCCGTCGAGCCGGGTCACGGCGGGGTTTCCCGCAGGACGTAGCCGACGCCGCGCACCGTGTGGATCAGGCGCGGCTCCCCGTCGGCCTCGGTCTTGCGGCGCAGGTAGCCCACGTACACCTCGAGGGCGTTGCCGGAGGTGGGGAAGTCGTAGCCCCACACCTCCTCGAGGATGCGGCTGCGGCTGAGGACCCGGCGGGGGTTCGCCATGAGCATTTCCATGAGCGCGAACTCGGTGCGGGTGAGGCTGATCGACCGGGTGCCGCGGGTGACCTCGCGGGTGGAGGGGTTCAGCGTCAGGTCCGCGAAACGCAGCGTCTCCTCCGACTCGGTGGCCGGGTCGGGCGAGGCGCGGCGGAGCAGCGCGCGAAGCCGGGCGAGCAGTTCCTCGAGCGCGAACGGCTTGGGGAGGTAGTCGTCGGCACCGGCGTCCAGGCCGGCGACGCGCTCGGAGACGGAGTCACGGGCGGTCAGGACGAGGATGGGCAGGTCGTCGCCGGTGCTGCGGAGTCGGCGGCACACCTCGAGGCCGTCGACCCGCGGCATCATCACGTCGAGGACCATCGCGTCGGGCCGCTCGGCCGCGACCTGTTCGAGGGCGTCCTGCCCGTCCGTGGCGAGTTCGACGGTGTATCCGTTGAAGCTCAGTGATCGGCGCAGGGACTCCCGCACCGCCCGGTCGTCGTCGACCACCAGAATGCGCATGGCCTCCAGTGTGGACCCGACCGCTGAGAGGTGTCTGAGAGGGCGGCGGCGTGTCCGGCGAGGGGGACCCGCCCGGCGCCGCGGTTCCCCCTCGCGGGTCGTCACACCTCGTTCGGGTCGATCACCCCGAGCCGCACGGCCTTCACGAGCCGTCGCGGGACGTGGTGCGTGACACCGGCGACGGTGACCGGCACCAGGGCCGGGACCTGCGCGTGCCACTGCGAGCGGCGGCTGCGAGTGTTGGACCGGGACATCCGGCGCTTGGGTACTGCCATGGTGGTTCTCCTCGGGTGTCCGGGTGGGGGTCAGGGCCGGCGGCGCTTGCCGTACTTGCGTTCGAACTTCTCGACCCGGCCGGCGGCGTCGAGCACGCGGGCAGTTCCCGTCCAGAAGGGGTGGGATTCGCTGGTGACGTCCACGACGATCAGCGGGTAGGTGTTGCCGTCGGACCATTCGACCGTGCGGTCGGCGGTGACGGTGGAGCGGGTCAGGAACGCCGATCCGGTGTTGGCGTCCTGGAACACCACGGGGTGGTAGTCGGGGTGGATGCCGGGCTTCATGCTCGTCCTTCTCCTTCTGTCGGTGCGGTGCCGGCGGTGGGTGCCGGCAGGTCGTCGCACGGTTCTTCGTGGTACTCGCCGAACGGGTCGTCCCACGTCGGCCAGGCCGCCGGGTCGGCGAACTCCTCGTCGGTGAGCAGTGCCCACTCCAGGGCGCGGTGGATCTCGTCGGGGTCCGCGTCGTGGGTGAGGATCACCATCGAGGTGTCGCGGTCCCCGTGGGTGTCGTCCCAGCGCAGTGCCGCCATGGCCCGCCGTTCGCCGGAGACGCGTTGCTGTTGCTCGGGAGTCATCGCGGCGAGCCACGGCCCGGCGTGGGCGACGCGCAGGCCCTCACCGGCGGACTCGATCAGCAGCGCGTTGTCCGGTTGCGTCGCGACCCAGGCCCGGCCGCGGGCGCGGACCACGCCGTCGAGGAGGACGTCGATCGCCTCGTGCAGGCGCTGCGGGTGGAAGGGCCGGCGGGCACCGAACTCGAGCAGCCGCACGCCGCAGTCCTCGCCGAGCGGTGGTTGACCGCGCAGCAGCGGAGAGTGCGCGTCGGACACCGTCCCGCGCCGCGCGCCGGGCGGGATCTGCCGGAGCAGGTGTTCGACGTCGACGTCCTCGCCCCACGCCAGGGGTGCGTCGGGCGCGAGCCGCGAGAGCACCGCGTGCAGCTTCGCCTGCTGCCAGCCGTCGGCTCCGGGCCGGACGACGAGGGCGTCGGCGAACTCGACCTGGCCGACGACGACCTGGGCGACGGTGCGGTCGTCGTCGAGTTCCTCGTCGCCGGTGGCGTCGGTGAGCCAGGTGGCGGCGTCGATGCAGGTGACGGTGGCCTCGATCCGCACGTCGTGGGCGGCGGGTCCGTCGATCTGCCCGACCACGCCGGAGACGACGACGTGCTCGACGGCCCAGCACAGCGCCTCGGGTTCGAGCCGCGGGTCGAGGAGCAGGACGATGCGGTCGACGTTGCTGCGGGCGTGCAGGCGCCGCAGCAGCGGGAGCAGATCCTCGCGGAGGGTGCAGGAGACGCAGCCGTGGGCCAGTTCGAGCACGTCGAGGCGGTCGTCGTGCACGGTGGTGAGGGTGAGGCGCACGACCCCCTCACCGACGTGGTCGAGGTCGTGGTGCACGACGACGGTTCCCGGACGCAGCAGGGCCCGCGCGGTGCGTTCGGTGGGTCCGCCCCGGCCCGAGACGACGATCAGCGGCGTTCTGGTGTCCACCGGAACCCCTTTCGGTAACGATTGTCATTAGCTCGAAGGGAGCGTACAGTCGCTCGGGCCATTTGTCGAAAACGATTGTCGTTACGCCCTCGGGGCGCCGACAGAAGGGAGCCCGCCGTGTCGGCGCACTGCCAGGTGACCGGACGCAAGCCCGGCTTCGGGAAATCCGTCTCCCATTCGCACGTCCGCAGCAACCGCCGCTGGGACCCGAACATCCAGCGCAAGACCTACTACCTGCCCTCCGAGGGACGCCGGGTCACCCTGACGCTCTCCGCCAAGGGCATCAAGACCATCGACCGCGACGGCATCGAAGCCGTCGTCGCCCGCCTCCGCGCCCGAGGAGAAAAGCTCTAGTGGCCCGCAACGAGATCCGACCCATCGTCAAGCTCCGCTCCACCGGCGGCACCGGGTACACCTACGTCACCCGCAAGAACCGGCGCAACGATCCCGACCGGCTGGTCCTGCGCAAATACGATCCCGTGCTGCGCCGCCACATCGACTTCCGCGAGGAAAAGTAGGCCATGGCCAAGAAATCGAAGATCGCCCGCAACGAGCAGCGCAAGCTCGTCGTCGCCCGCTACGCCGCACGTCGCGCGGAACTGAAGGAGATCGTGCGGCGCCCGTCGAGCACCGACGCGGAACGCCTCGCCGCCCGGACCGCCCTGCAGCGTCTGCCGCGCGACGCCAGTCCGGTACGATTGCGCAATCGAGACGCTGCGGATGGACGTCCGCGCGGCCACCTGCGGAAGTTCGGGCTCTCACGCGTGCGCGTGAGGGAACTCGCGCACCGCGGCGAGCTGCCCGGCGTCCACAAGTCGAGCTGGTGAGGAGCGAGTCATGGCAGTCAAGAGGGGCCCGTCGAAGAAGTCGCGTGCCGTGGAAGGCCGCAAGCCCAAGAAGAACCCGCTGTTCGCGGCGAAGATCGAGTACGTCGACTACAAGGACGTGAACCTGCTCCGCACGTTCATCTCCGATCGCGGCAAGATCCGCAGCCGTCGCGTGACCGGCCTGACCCCGCAGCAGCAGCGGCAGGTCGCCGTCGCGGTCAAGAACGCCCGCGAGATGGCGCTGCTGCCCTTCACCACCACCAGCAAGTAGAGCTCCACTCGCGACGAGGGTCGCGCGGGCACGTGCCCGCGCGGCCCTCGTCGTATCTGTGGACCGTCGAGTGTGCACAATTCGCGCTGGCTCACGGTGTGTCGTCCCGAGATGTGCACACTCGCGCGAGTTGTCCACAGGCCGTCGCGACCGCGGTTCCCTCCCGCACGGTCACCGGGCATCCTCGGCGATCATGGGGGAATTCGACGAACCGTTCCTGGGGACGCAGGCCGTACGGGCGGGCCTTCTCACGCCGCACCAACTTCGGCGATTCCGGCGCGTACACCGGGACGTGTACATCCACCGGGACGCGGCCGTCACACCGTACGGCCGCGCACGGGCCGCATGGCTCTGGGCGGGAGGCGACGGCGTGCTGGCCGGCTACTCGGCCGCTGCCCTGTTCGGCAGCCGATGGATCGACGCGACCGCGCCCGCCGAACTGATCCGACGCGGTAGCCGCCGGGGTACGGACGGGGTCGTCGTGCACGCCGAGACGATCCTCGACGACGAAGTGTGCACGCTGGCAGACATGCGGGTGACGTCTCCGGCCCGGACCGCGTTCGATCTCGGCCGTCGTCTCGTCCTGGATACCGCGGTCGAACAGCTCGACGCGCTGTGCCGTGCCACCCGCTTGGACCCTGCGCATGTCGCCGAACTGGCCGATCGGCACAGCGGCGCCCGCGGCGTGCGGCGGCTGAGGCAGGCGCTCCCACTGGTCGACCCCGGAGCCGAGTCGCTCCCGGAGACGCGGGTACGGCTGCTTCTCGTGCGTGGCGGCCTACCCCGCCCCAGCACCCAGGTCCCGGTCGCCGGCGTGGACGGACGCGTCCTCGGGTGGGCCGACCTGGGCTGGAAGCAATGGCGCACCCTCGTCGAGTACGACGGCATCCATCACTGGACGGACGAGCGACAGCGCACCAAGGACATCGAACGATACGAGGCATTCGCGGCGCTGGGCTGGTCCGTGGTCCGCGTCAACTCCGAACAACTGCGCCTGCGCCCTGGATCGGTCGTGGAGCGCGTGCGGATGCGGCTTCGAGCGGCAGGCGCTTCCGTCCGACCGCCGAGTGCGCACAATTCGCGCTGAGTCACGGCGTGTCGTCACGAGAAGTGCGCGCTCACGGGGCGACGGACGCGCGCAGGGCGGGCGCGGCGGGCCGACGCAGGGCGTCCGCGAGATCGTCCAGCCGGACCGGTTCGGCGACGAGTTCGTCCCACGGGTAAGTACCGGCCGTGCGGGTCAGGAACGCCACGGCACGACGGAGGTGGGCGGGCTCGTAGTTGTGGACTCCGGTGACGGTGAGCCACCCCCGCACGACGGCCTCGGGGTCGAGGGGCACCGAAGGGCCCGGCGTCACGGACCCGGCCAGCACGAGGCGGCCCCCGACGTCGAGCCGGCGCAGGCACTCCCCCACCGCCGCGACGGATCCCGAGAAGTCGAGCGCGACGTCGACGGGGCCGCCCTCGTCGCCGAGGGCCCCGAACCGCTCGGCCACCGCTATCCGTTCCGCATCCGGGTCGGCGACGCGCACATCGGCACCGGCCGCCGCGCACAGCGCGATCGCGGTGACCCCGAGCAGGCCGGCGCCGCACACCAGCACCCGCCGTCCGGCGACGTCACCGGCCGCCTCGACAGCGGCGACCGCCGTCGCCGTCGCACATGCCGCCGGGGCCGCGACGACGTCCGGCACCGAGTCCGGCACCCGGACCACGCCCACCCCGGCCGGCAGCACGATGTGGTGGGCGTAGCCGCCCGACAACGCCCAGTCGCCGTCGAACGGTTCGTGCCCCACCTTGCGCACGGCCCGGCACTTGGCGGTCCGCCCGGACACGCACCTGTCGCACGCGCCGCACGAGGCCGTGACAGTCCACACGACGCGCGCGCCGACGACGGTCCCGGCACCGGGACCGGCCGCGACGACGTCACCGACGGCTTCGTGCCCCAGCACCGACGGCCGCGGCCCGGGCCGCCGTCCGGCGACGGTGTGCAGGTCGCTGCCGCACACGGTTGCGAGCCGGACACGCACCAGCAGTTCCCCGTCACCGAGCCGCGGGACGGGGACGTCGCGCACGTCGACGCCGTCGCCGGTCCACACGGCCGCGCGCGTCAGACCACCAGCGACCGGATCCATCCCGACATCCTTTCGATCAGGTAGACGACGGCGAACACGATGATCACGATCGCTCCGGCGAACTCGAAGTTCAGGGTGCGGATCGCCTCGAACAGCAGGAAGCCGACGCCGCCGGCGCCGACGATGCCGAGCACCGTCGAGGTGCGAATGTTGACGTCGAGCAGGTAGAGGCTCGAGCCGATGACGGACGGCACCGCCTGCGGAATCACCGCCGCGAACAACGTCTTCCACCAGCCCCCGCCGACGGCCCGCACCGCCTCGACCGGCCCGGGATCGATCTCCTCGACGGCGTCCGCCACGAGTTTGCCGAGGAATCCCACGGATCCGAGAGCGAGTGCGCACGCCCCCGCGACGGGACCGAGGCCGATCGCGGCGACGAAGATCACCGCGAGGATCAGCTCGGGCACCGCGCGGACGAACAGGATCACCGAGCGAGCCGACCAATACACAGCCGAGTTCGGGGACACGTTGCGGGCGGCGAGTATCCCGAACGGCAGGGAGAGCACGATCCCGGCGGCCGTGGCGACCGCACCGATCGCGAAGGTTTGCAGGACGGCGTCGAGCAGCCTGCCGCCGACGGCGGTGAAGTCCGGCGGGAGCAGCCGGGTGAACACCTCGAGTGACGGACCGATCCACGTGACCAGCGCACGCGGGTCGATACGCAGGCTGATCAGTGCACCGATCGTGGCGGCGGCGACCGTGCCGGAGAAGATGAGTCGCGCGGCTCTTTCCCGGCGCGGATCCGGAACGGAGGGTGCCAGCAGAACCCGCCGGACGACGACCGCGAGCACCTCCATCGCGGCGATGATCGCGAGGATCACGCACACGATGCCCAACGCGCGCGGATACACCAGGCCGCGCAGGGCGTCCTGGAGCGCGAACCCGATGCCGCCGGCACCGACGAAACCGAGCACGACGGAGGTGCGCAGGTTGATGTCGATTCGGTAGACGAAGGTACCCATCCAGGACGGAACCACCTGGGGCACCACGGCATTGAGCATCTCGCGGACATAGCCGGCACCCGTGCTGCGTACCGCCTCCCGTGGTCCGGGATCGGTCTGCTCGACGGCGTCGGCGAACAGCTTGCCGAGCATGCCGATGGAATGCAGCGCGAGCGCGAGCACGCCGGGCAGGACACCGATGCCGAGGGCGCGGACGAACAGCACCGCGAACAGCAGGTCCGGCACCGCCCGGCAGAAGGTGATCACCGCGCGCGCCACCGTGTACACGGCGGGGTGCGGGGTGGTGTTGCGGGCGGCCAGGAAGGCCAGCGGCACCGACGCGACGGTCGCGAGCACCGTCCCGAGCACCGCCATCAGCAGCGTGTCGAGGGCGAGTTTCCAGATCCGGCCCGGATCGTCGAGGGTGGGTGGAAACATGCGGCCGAGCAGGCCGGCGACGTCGTCGAGCCCGTCGAGCAGTGCCGCGGGGGCGAAGTCGATGTAGCGGGCGGAGACCAGGACGACGAGGAGCGCGACAGCCGCGCACGTTCCCAGCAGACGCCGGCGGCG
>NZ_PCZU01000061.1:0-16689 GCF_002887785.1 Rhodococcus sp. ENV425 | reverse complement strand
GACGTCCGCCGGGGGAGCGCAGGCCGGGATGTCGATCCGCCGCGCTGTCGGGGCGCGCGCTGGTCGCCGGGCACGTCGAGGGTGACACGCGGCTCGCGCCGAGATCGTCGTCGCCGCCCGGTACGACGTGGTGCCCGGCCCCCTCGATCCCATCCTGGCAGGTCTGCCTGCCATCGCGCCTCGAGAGGACCGACCCATGACAGCCCCCCATGCGGGCCCGGCCGCCGCGCCGGCGAGCGACAAGCTCGACGCGGCAGTTCTGAAGATCGCGTCGGTGGTGGTGCTCGGCGCCATCATGTCGATCCTCGACGTGACGGTCGTCTCCGTCGCCGTGCCGACGTTCATGGAGGACTTCGACTCCAGCTACGCGACCGTCGCGTGGACGATGACCGCCTACACGCTGGCGCTGGCCAGCGTGATTCCGCTCACGGGCTGGGCCGCGGACCGGTTCGGCACCAAACGGCTGTACCTCGCCGCCCTCGTCCTGTTCGTCGCCGGGTCCGTGCTGTGCAGCATGGCGTGGGACATCACGTCGCTCATTGGGTTCCGCGTGGTGCAGGGCCTGGGCGGCGGCATGCTCATGCCGCTGGGCATGACGATCATGACCCACGCCGCGGGACCGCACCGGGTCGGCCGCGTGATGGCGGTGCTCGGCATCCCGATGCTGCTGGGCCCGATCGGGGGCCCGATCCTCGGCGGCTGGCTGATCGACACCGCCAGCTGGCACTGGATCTTCCTGATCAACCTGCCCATCGGCGTCGTGGCCCTCGTCGCCTCCGTGCTGATCCTGCCGAAGGACCGCCCCAGCCGGTCCGAGTCCTTCGACTTCGTCGGCATGGCGCTCCTGTCGCCGGGCCTGGCGCTGTTCCTGTTCGGCGTCTCGTCCATCCCGGAGGTCGGCACCGTCGCCGCGACGCGGGTCCTCGTACCGGGCGCGATCGGCGCCGCGCTGATCGTCGCGTTCGTGTTCCACGCCCTGCGTGCCCGGAACCCGCTCATCGACCTGTACCTGTTCCGCAACCGCCAACTGACGTTCGCGGTGCTCACCATGTCGGTGTTCGCGATCGCGTTCTTCGGCGCAGGACTGCTGTTCCCCAGCTACTTCCTCCAGGTGCGGGGCGAGTCGACCCTGGCGGCGGGCATCCTGCTCGCGCCGCAGGGCCTCGGCGCCATGCTCACCATGCCGGTCGCCGGCCGGCTCGTCGACCGGATCGGCCCCGGGAAGATCGTGCTCGTCGGCCTGACCCTCGTCACGCTCGGCATGGCCGTCTTCACGCAGGTGGGCACGGACACGTCGTACGTGCTGCTGCTCGGTGCGCTGTTCGTCATGGGCATGGGCATGGGTGCCACGATGATGCCGACGATGACGGCCGCGCTGCAGACGCTGACCCATCAGAGCGTGGCCCGCGGGTCGACGCTGATGAACATCGTCCAACAGGCCGCCGGCTCCGTGGGCACCGCGACCATGTCGGTGATCCTGAGCAGCCGCCTGGCGACCCCGGCGGGGGCGCCCGAGGGCGGCGGGCAGATGGACCCGGCAGCTCTGGAACAGCTGCCCGCACCGGTGCAGGAGTCGATCCTCACCTCGCTCGCGGACGCGTTCGCGACCACGTTCCTCGTCGCGACCGTCCTCATGGCCCTCGCGGTGATCCCGGCGCTGTTCCTGCCGCGCACGCGCGTCAAGCATCCGGCCGGGGAGGGACTGCAGCCGGTGGCCGTCCACTAGCCGGCCGTCCGGAGGGGGCCGTGACGTACGTCGCGGCCCCCTCTCCGTGTCTGCGGCTAACCTCGTTCCGGCAGCACGACGGCGACCCGAACGGACGACCCAATGAGCATCGAACCCACCCACCGAGGCCCCGCCGCGACGGACGAGGCACCCGGACAGCCGCGTCTGTGCCGGCGCGCCCTCTTCGGCGGTGCCGGTGCGGTCGCGGCCGCCGCAGTCCTGTCCGCGTGCGGTGCCGAGGCCGATCAGGGTGGCGCCGACGGCACCTCCGCCGCACCGACCACGCCGCCTGAGCCCGGTCCGGACGCCGCGGTCGTGGCTGCCGCGGCCGACATCCCGGTGGGCAGCGGCGTCCTGTTCGCCGACAAGCGTCTCGTGGTGACGCAACCCGTCGCCGGGGACTACCGGGCGTTCGTCGCGCTGTGCACCCACTCGGGCTGCAACATCACCGGCGTCGAGGCCGACGAGATCGTCTGCGACTGTCACGGCAGCCGGTTCCGTCTGGACGGGACCGTGAGCAAGGGTCCCGCCCGCAAGCCGCTCAAGGCGCGTCCGGCCGCGGCCCGCGGTGCGGACGTCGTCGTCGACTGATGCGGGCGATTCGCTGAGCGGGCGGGCGGCGGCGGAGAAGATTCGACCGCGACATCATCATTGAAGTGCGGACCGGCGAGGGGACCCGATGGTGCGCAGGGGGCCGTTGATCACGTTGGCGGCGGTGGTGGTGCTCGCCGCGGTCCTGCTCGCGGTCAACGTCTCCAAGGAGGACGGCGGCCCCACGCCCGCCCCCGGCCCGGCCGCCACGTCCGCGCCGGCCCCCACCACGACGGCTGCGCCCTCGACCGCCGTGGCCTTCCCCGCGCAGGCCACCTACGTCGCGCAGATCCCCGTCGCCACCGGAACCCTCACGCTCGCGATCGCCGTCGAGGGCGAGGACGCCGTCGCGTACGCGTGCGACGGCAGCGCAGTCGAGTCCTGGCTGTCCGGCGATGCCGAGGACGGCAGGCTCGAGCTCGAGGGCCGAGACGGTGCCCGCCTCGACGGCGAGTTCGACGGCACGACGGTGCGCGGCACCCTGTGGCTCGGTGACCGGAGCTGGACCTTCGACGCCGCGCCGGCCGAACCCCCGGCCGGCCTCTACCTCGCGAACGTGGGCGACGTCCGGGCCAGCTGGATCGTCACGCAGGACGGGACGGTCACCGGTGTGCGCCGCGCCGGCGACGGCGGCACCGCGCCCGCCCCGGCCCTGGCGCCGGACGGGACGGCGGTCGTCGACGGGGTGGTCGTGACCGCCGACCCGGTGTCCGGCAGTGACACATTCTGACGGTGCCACCGCGCGGTGACACCGGGAGGAGGACGGATGAGCACACCGCAGGTCCATCCCGTCGCACCGCCGCGAACGGCCCCCGTCGTGGTCGCGTTCCTGGTGGGTGCCCTCGTCGCGGTCGGGCTCGGTGTGTACGGCAGTGTGCACGAGCCGACCTTCTTCTCGATCAACGTCGCCGGGTTCTCCAGTCCGACCGCCGTCAAGGCCTGGCTGGCGACCCTCGCCGGCGTGCTCGCACTGGTTCAGCTCGCCTCGGCGGCCGTGATGTACGGACGGATGCCGGGACTGCGGGCGCCGAGCTGGATCGGGACCCTGCACGTGTGGTCGGGCCGCCTCGCGGTGCTGGCCACCGTCCCCGTCGCGGTGCACTGCCTGTACGCGCTCGGTTTTCGCACCGGCGAGCCGCGGGTGCTGTGGCACTCGCTGGCCGGATGCCTCCTCTACGGGGCGTTCGTGGCCAAGATGCTGCTGCTGAGCCGGCGAGGCCTGCCGGGATGGGCGGTTCCGGTGGCCGGCGGCGCCCTGTTCACGGCGATCGTGGTCGTGTGGTCGACCTCGGCGCTGTACTTCTTCCGCACGACGGGCCTCACGTTCTGACGGCCCACCCCTACTGTCTTTCCCACCCCTACTGTCCCTCCCACGATCGGAGCCGGAAAATGGATCTCGAGCAGTCTCCCGTCAGCCGCCGTTCGGTGCTCCTGGGTGCCGGGATGGCCGCCGTCGCCGCCACGGCGGCCTGCAGCACCTACGGCGACGAGCCGGCCTCCGGGCAGACCTCCGCGGCGGAGGACGCCGGCACCGACGCGGCCGCGGGACAGCCCCTCGCGGCCGTCGCCGACATTCCCGTGGGCGGGGGACGGATCTTCCCCGATCAGAAGGTCGTGGTGACCCAGCCGGCCGCGGGCGAGGTGCTCGCGTTCAGCGCGATCTGCACCCATCAGGGCTGCACCGTCGCGGCCGTGCAGGACGGCACGATCAACTGTCCCTGCCACGGCAGCCGGTTCAACCTCGACGGCACCGTCGCGAACGGGCCCGCCGCGCGTCCCCTCGAGAGCAGGGCCGTCACCGTCGAGAACGGCGAGATCACCCTCGCCTGACCGGGTTCGCCGTCCCACCTCGACGGTCTCATCGGGCGGCACCGGGATAGGGTCGACGGCGTGACCAGACCTCTGCGCGACTGGCGGCCGCGGGCGTTGCGTGAAGGCGCCGAACCCGACGCCCGCTTCACCCTCGCGAACGAACGCACGTTCCTCGCGTGGATCCGCACCGCGCTCGGCGTCATCGCGGCGGCCGTCGCGCTCGAGACCTTCGCCGGCGACGTCGTGGGGCCGGTGGTGCGGACCACGCTGTCGTGCACGCTGCTGGTGTTCTCCGCGCTCCTGGTGATCGCCGCCCTGCGGCGCTGGCTGCAGATCGAGGCCGCGATGCGCACCGAACGTCCCCTGCCGCCGCCGCGGATCGCCTTCCTGCTCGCGGCGATGCTGGCGGTCGGGGCCGTGGCCCTCGCCGCGGCCCTCCTGATATGACCGCGCCGTCGCGTTCGGGCCCACGATGAGACACGACGACCCGGGCCTGCAGCCCGAGCGCACCACGCTCGCGTGGCTGCGCACGGCGACCGGGCTGGGAGCGGTGGTCCTGCTGTTCCTGCGCCTGGCGCCCGGCCCGGCGCCCGTGGTGGTGGTGATCGGCCTGCTGTGCCTGGTGCCGGCGCTCGTGCTGCTCGTGACGAGCGGGCGCGAGCACCGGGCGCGCGTGAGGCGCTTCATCGAGGGCCGCGCGAGGCATCACTGGTGGCGCAACATCGTCCTGACCGTCACGGTCGTCGTTCTGGCCCTCGCCGCCGCCACGCTCATCGTCACGTCGCAGGCGTGACCGCCGCACCGTCGCCGTTCCAGCCGGGCTGGACGATCTACTCCCGTGTCAATCGGGCACGGAGCCGTGGAAGGCCCACGCCCGGGCGGTCAGCGCGATCCGACCGGCTCGGTCGCGGCGCAGTCGGGCATCGAGTACCGTCCGCAGTTCGGCTCGGCGCCGTGCCGGCAGCGACATGCAATATCCGGGGGCGGGTCCCTGACCGCCGAGGAACGGCGCCCAGAAATCGTCGAAGTCGGCGAACACGGTGGGAACCTCGAGCGGCTGGATCCGCACCCCGGTGAGACCTGCAGACGCGAGCAGGTCGTGGAGGGGATCGGGCCGGCAGAGCGGGAAGCGGACACCCTCGTCCCGGTCCCGCGCCGCCTCGTCCAGTTCGACGGCCGCATCCCAGAAGGCGCGAATCATTCCCATGCCCTCGGCGTAGTCCCACACGTAGCCGCCGATCGTCCCGCCCGCTCGGGTGACGCGGCGCATCTCGACAAGACCCTCGATCGGATCGGGAAGAAAGTTGAGGACCAATCCGGATACGACGCGGTCGAACTCGCCGTCCACGGCCGGTATCGCCGCAGCGGTACCCGGCCGGACCTCGAAGCGGGGATCGTCGACCGTGGTGCGGGCCGCCGCGGCGAAGCCCTCGGACGGTTCGACCCCGACGACCCGGGACGGTTCCTCGGCGACAAGGACGGCGTGTGCGAGAGCGCCGGTCCCGCACCCCACATCGCACCACGCGGCGCCCGCCCCGGCAGGGGGCAGCCATTGCAGGAACTTCGAGGCGACCGGGCGGCTCCAGCGACCTACATAGCGCTCGTACGCCGCGGCGATCTCCCAGGCGTCGGCGGTGTGATCCGTCATCGCGGTCTTCCTCTCTCCGGTCCCCGGTCAGTCGACCTGTCCGGGCCGGCGCCGTTGCCTACGAACCGGATCCGGGCTCACGGCCGGAACGGCGGTCGAGGTCGATCACCCGGGCCCCGCCCTGCGCCGCGGCCACCCGTGTCTCGGTGCCGTCCTCGGTCACGGCGACGATCTCGCACCGGCACAGCGCCTGTCGCCGGCTCGAGTCGACGACCGTCGCCGCGGCCCGCAGCAGCGTGCCGCGGCCCGGGCGCAGGTAGTCGATCGTGAACCCGGTGGTCACGATCGACGATCCGAGCACGGTTCCCGCCGCGAAGGTCAGGGAGTTGTCCGCGGCGTAGGCCAGCACGCCGCCGTGCACGAACCCGAACTGCTGCAGCAACTCCGGACGCAGCGGGATCTCGAGCACCGCGCGGCCCGGCTCGTACGCGGCGACCCGGGCGCCGACCAGCACGCTGAACGGTTGGGCCGCGAGCACCGCCGCCGCGTCGTCCACCCCTCGAAGTTCCACGGCCTGCAGTCTGCCCCACACCGCCGGGTCGTGGGCGGACATATCATTCGTGCATGACGCGGTCACCTCATTCGCCGACGGTTCGCTGGCCGGACCTCGCCGCTCTGGAGCTGCTCGTCGGCATCGACGACCACGGCGGCCTCGGCGCGGCCGCCCGGGCCGCCGGCGTCGCGCAGCCCAATGCCAGCCGGGCGGTGCGCCGCCTCGAGAAGCAGCTGGGGACCGTGCTCGTGCGCCGGGGGCGGGCCGGTTCCGCGCTCACCCCGGAGGGCACCGTGGTCGCGCACTGGGCGCGGCAGACCCTCGCCGACGCCCGTCGCCTGCTCGACGCCGCCGCGGCGTTGAGTGCCGACCGGCAGGCCGAGCTGACCGTGGCAGCCAGCATGACGGTCGCCGAACACCTCATCCCGCGCTGGCTGGGCCGCTTCCGCGGGCTCCGGGACGACGTGCAGATCCAGCTGCAGGTCCACAACTCGCGGCAGGTCTGCGACGCGGTCGCGGAGGGCCGGTGCCACGTCGGGTTCGTCGAGGCTCCCACCGTCCCACCGGGACTGCACAGCACCCCGGTGGCGCGGGACCGGCTGGTGGTGGTCGTCACGCCGGCGCACCCGTGGGCGCGGCGCCGGCGTCCACTCACCGTCGCCGAACTGGCGGCGACGCCGCTCGTCGTGCGCGAGGAGGGCTCCGGGACGCGGCACACGCTGGATCTGGCCCTCCGGGAGTTCGCGCGGCCGTCGCCGCTGCTCGAGCTCGGCAGCGGCGCCGCGGTGCGCACCGCGGCCCTCGGCGGCGTCGGCCCGGCCGTGCTCAGCACCCTCGCCGTGGCCGATCACCTCGCGTCCGGCGAATTGCGGACCGTCGAGGTCGAGGGCCTGGATCTGGCCCGCACGTTGCGCGCGGTGTGGCGCCCACCCCGCAAGCTCGCCGGCCCGGCCGGGGACCTGGTGCGGATGATCGTCCGCGGCGCCTGATCGCGTACCGATCGTCGCAATCGGCCCGAATCCGGCGCCCGGTGCGTCATCATGATCGTCGAGGACGCTGCTCGCCGGGGGTACGAGCGAACGCGGCGTGGCGCCGAGCCGGCACCGGGAGTGGGACATGGACGCATCGCGGTACGACGGGTCGCGGCCGTGACGGCCGTCGAGGTCGATCGCAGCCCCCGGCGATCCGGGGCCGTCCTCGCGACGTTGATCCTGGTCGCCGCCGTCGCGAACCTCAATCTCTCGGTTGCCAACATCGCGCTGCCGGCGATCGGCCGGGCCTTCGACGCGAGCCAGACGGAACTGAACCTGGTCGCCGTCGGGTATTCGCTGGGCCTGGCCGCGTCGGTGCTGTACCTGGGGGCGATCGGCGACCGCTACGGGCGCAAGCAGCTGCTCGTGCTCGGCGTCGCGCTGTCGATACCCGCGTGTCTGGTGGCGGCCTTCGCACCGAGCGTCGAGGTGCTGTTCGCGGCCCGGCTGGCCGGTGGTCTCGCCGCGGGGCTGGCGTATCCCACCACGCTGGCGCTGATCACCGCGCTGTGGTCGGGAGCCTCGCGGACCCGCGCGATCGCGTTGTGGTCGGCGACCGGCGGTGCGGTCGCTGCGCTCGGACCGCTGCTGTCCGGCCTGCTCCTGGAGTACTTCTACTGGGGCTCGGCCTTTCTGATCACCGTGCCGCTCGCCGCCGTCGCCCTCGCGGCGGCGGCCGTGCTGATTCCCGCGCACGTCAACGAGACCTCCGGGCCGGTCGATCATGTCGGCGGTGTCGTGTCGGTGCTGTTCGTGGCGGCGCTCGTCCTGACGGTCAACCTCGCACCCGAGAGCGGCCGAGGCACGGCGGCGCTCGTCTGCGCCGCCGTCACCGCCGTGGCGGGCGCGGTATTCGTGTGGCGGCAGCGGCGGGTGCCCGAGCCGCTGTTCGACCTGAAGGTGGCCGCGCGGCCGACGTTCTGGGTGGCAGCGGTGGCGGGCATCATCGTGTTCGGCACCCTGATGGGGACGATGTTCGTCGGTCAGCAGTTCCTGCAGAACGTGCTGGGCTACTCCACGCTCGCCGCCGGGTCGACGATCCTTCCGGCCGCCGCGTGCATGCTCGTGGTGGCTCCGTACTCGGCCCGGATGGTGGAGAGCCGGGGTGCGCGCACCACCCTGCTGCTCGGCTACGCGTTCATCCTCCTCGGGCTCGCGGTCGCGCTGACGATGTGGGACGAGACCTCCAGTTACTGGCAGATCGCGCTCGCGTACGGCCTCGTGGGGATCGGGGTCGGTTTCGCCGGCACGCCCGCCTCCCGCTCGCTGACCGGCTCGGTCCCGGTGACCCGGGCCGGGATGGCGTCGGCAACGGCCGACCTGCAACGCGATCTGGGCGGGGCCGTGATGCAGTCCATCCTCGGGGCGTTGCTCACCGCCGGATACGTTTCGTCGATCTCGGCGGCGATCGCCTCGTCGCCGGAGGCGGACGAGATCAGCGACCAGACGCAGGCCGCGCTGACCAAGTCGTTCGCGAGCGCCGCCGACCTCGCCGAGCGGTACCCGCAGTACGCCGACGCCATCATGTCCGCCGCGCGCACGGCGTTCCTGGACGGGGACACGAAGGCGTATGCCGCCGCCATTCTCGTCGTCGCCGCCGGTGCGGTCCTGGTGTTCTTCGCCTTCCCGAAGCGCGACGCCGAAAGACGGCTCCTCGCGTCGTACCGTGCGCAGGACGAACGCGCCGAGCCGGCGGGGGACGAGCGGCAGGGGGCCGCGCCCGGGGACGCGGACGGCTAGCGTTGGTCGCCGCTGCCGCGCAGGGCGCCGACGCCGGCGACGATCACCAGCGCGATGCCTACCGCCGCGACGGGCTGGACCCACTGGCCGAGCACCAGCGCGCCCGCCAGGGCCGCCGCCGCCGGTTCGAGAGCGATGAGGATCGCGAACACGTTCTTCGGCAGCTCCCGCAGCGCCCGCATCTCCAGGCTGTAGGGGACCACGGAGGACAGCAGGGCCACCGCCGCTCCGGCGGCCAGGATCGCGGGATCGGCCAGGCCGGCGCCGGCGGTCCCGAGGCCGAGGGGCAGCACGAGCGCCGCGGCGACGGTGGTGGCGACGGTCAGGCCCGCCGCGCCGGAGACGGTGGTGGCCACGTGCGAGCCCGCGACGATGTACCAGGCCCAGCCGGCGGCGGCGAGCAGCGCGAAACCGACCCCGGCCGGGTCGAGGGCGCCGCCGTCCCCGCCGAGGCCGCGTGCCCCGAGGAGCACCACCCCGGCCAGGGCGAGTGCCACCCACAGCGCGTCCCGCGGGCGGCGGGAGAGGACCGCGGCGAGGGCGAGCGGTCCGAGGAACTCGATCGTGACCGCCGCCGCGAGCGGCAGCCGGGCGATCGCCACATAGAAGAAGCCGTTCATCGCGGCCAGGCTCGCCCCGAGCGCGACCACGCCGCGCCACTGCGCCGGGCGCCAGTGCCGCACCGACGGCCGCACCACCGCCCACAGGATCACCGCGGCGAGCGTCAGCCGCAGCGTGACCGTGCCGAGGGCACCGACGTCGTCGAACAGGGTGCTGGCGAAGGCCGCGCCGAACTGCAGGGAGAGCACCGAGCCGAGCACGGCCGCGACGGGCACGGTCCGGCTGCCGCCCCGTGGCGCCGGTGCTGTGCCGCTCATCCGTCCTCCGTGGCCTGGGGGATCCGCCGTCCCGCGTGCGACGAATGTTGCCGCACGGGAGCACGATCGGCAGCACGCGCCACCTCAACCAGAAAAACAATCACGAGTGCTTGATTTTTTGCGCCCCGGGTGTGACTCTGGTCGCATGACGGAGCTACAACCGCTTCTCGACGACCTGCGTGCCGAGGGCGAGTCCCTCGACGCCCTCGTCGCGGACCTCCCGGACGAGCGCTGGGCGACCCCGACCCCCGCCGAAGACTGGACCATCGCCCACCAGATCGGACACCTGCTGTGGACCGATCGCGCCGCCCTCACCGCCGTCGAAGACCCGGAGGCGTTCGTCGCCGGGCTCGGCGAGGTCACCGATCCGGACGGGTTCGTCGACGACGGGGCGCGGGCACAGGCCCGCCGCCCCCCGGCCGAGTTGCTCGCCGACTGGCGTGCCGCCCGCCGCGCCCTCGCCGACGCCCTCGCGGCCGTCCCCGCCGGAACCAAGATCGTCTGGTACGGCCCGCCGATGAGTGCGGCCTCCATGGCGACGGCACGGCTGATGGAGACCTGGGCCCACGGCGGCGACGTGGCCGACGCGCTCGGCGTCACCCGCCCGCCCACGCACCGGCTGCGCCACATCGCCCATCTCGGCGTCCGCACCCGCGACTTCGCCTTCGCCGTGCACGGCCGCACCCCGCCGGCCGAGCCGTTCCGCGTCCGTCTCACCGCCCCCGACGGGCAGGAGTGGACCTGGGGGCCCGACGCCGCCACCCAGACCGTCACCGGATCCGCCCTCGACTTCTGCCGGCTGGTGACCCAGCGGATCCACCGGGCCGACACCGACCTCGTCGCCACCGGACCCGACGCCGAGGCGTGGCTCGGCCTCGCGCAGGCGTTCGCCGGACCGCCCGGCGGCGGCCGCGCCCCGGAAGGAGCCACCGCGTGAGCGCCCCCACGGCCGGACGGGCGGTGCGCATCGGGAACTGCTCCGGCTTCTACGGCGACCGGCTCGCGGCCATGCGCGAGATGCTCGAGGGCGGGGAACTCGACTACCTGACCGGTGACTATCTCGCCGAGCTGACCATGCTGATCCTCGGCCGGGACCGGATGAAGGACCCGGCGCTCGGCTACGCCAAGACGTTCCTGCGCCAGCTCGAGGACTGCCTCGGGCTCGCTGTCGACAAGGGCGTGCGGATCGTCGCCAACGCCGGCGGACTCAATCCCGCCGGGCTGGCGACGGCCGTGCGCGAGCTTGCCGGCCGGCTCGGACTCGACGTCACCGTCGCGTACGTCGAGGGCGACGACCTCATCTCCCGCGCCGCCGAACTCGGCCTGGCCGCCGATCCGCCGCCGCTGACCGCGAACGCCTACCTCGGGGCGTGGGGCATCGCCGAGTGTCTCACCGCCGGCGCCGACATCGTCGTCACCGGCCGTGTCACCGACGCCTCCGTGATCGCCGGCCCGGCCGCCGCCCACTTCGGCTGGGCCCGGGACGATTTCGATGCCCTGGCCGGTGCGGTCGCGGCGGGACACGTGATCGAGTGCGGCACCCAGGCCACCGGCGGCAACTACGCGTTCTTCACCGAGATCGCCGACCTCGACCGGCCCGGCTTCCCGATCGCCGAGATCGATGCCGACGGCAGCTCCACCATCACCAAGCACCCCGGCACCGGCGGCGCGGTCACCGTCGGCACCGTGACCGCCCAGCTGCTGTACGAGGTGACCGGTGGCCGCTACGCCGGACCCGACGTGACGACGCGCCTCGACTCCGTCCGGCTCACCCAGGACGGACCGGACCGGGTCCGCATCACCGGGGTCCGCGGTGAGGCGCCCCCGCCGACGCTGAAGGTCTCCCTCAACGCTCTCGCCGGATTCCGGAACGAAGCGGTGTTCGTCCTCACCGGACTCGACATCGAGGCCAAGGCGGCGCTGGTGCGCCGGCAGATGGAGGCGAGCCTGCCCGCGCGTCCGGCCGAGCTCGAGTGGACCCTCGCCCGCACCGACCATCCGGACGCCGACACGGAGGAGGCGGCCAGCGCCCTGCTGCGCTGCACCGTCCGCGACCGCGACCCGCAGGTCGTCGGCCGCGCCTTCTCCGCGGTCGCGGTCGAGTACGCGCTTGCCAGCTACCCCGGCTTCTCGCTGACCGCTCCGCCCGGCAACGGCCAGCCGTACGCCGTGTTCACGCCCGGCTACGTCGACGCCGCCGAGGTGCCGCACACGGCGGTCCTGCCCGACGGCAGCCGCGTCCCGATCCCGCCCGTCACCCCGACGCGCCCACTCGAACCCGTCGCCGAGCCCGAGCTGCCCGCGCCGCTACCCGCGGGGCCCACCCGGCACGCGCCGCTCGGGCTCGTCGCCGGCGCCCGCAGCGGCGACAAGGGCGGCGACGCGAATGTGGGGGTGTGGGTGCGCACCGACGACCAGTGGCGCTGGCTGGTGCACACCCTCACCGTCGACGCGCTGAAAACCCTTCTGCCCGAGTCGAAGAACCTCATCGTGACCCGCCATGTGCTGCCGAACCTGCGGGCGGTGAACTTTGTGATCGAGGGCATCCTCGGCCGCGGCGTCGCCTCACAGGCCCGCTTCGACCCGCAGGCCAAGGGCCTCGGCGAGTGGCTGCGCAGCAGATACCTCTACATCCCCGAGACCCTCCTGGAGGACCCCGAGATGGAGGACCCCGAGATGGAGAACCCCGAGATGGAGAACCCCGAGTGAGCATCTGGGACACCCCCGAACGCCGCGACCTGCGCTCGACCGTCCACTCCTTCGTCCAGCGCGAGGTCCTGCCGCACCTCGCCGCGTGGGAGCGCGACGGCGAACTGCCCCGCGAACTGCACAAGAAGGCCGCCGCCCTCGGGCTTCTCGGCGCCGGATTCCCCGAGGCCGTCGGGGGGTCCGGCGGCGACGCGGCGGACACTCTCACCGTGTGCGAGGCATTCCACGAGGCCGGCGCCTCCGGTGGTGCCTTCGCCTCCCTGTTCACCTGCGGCATCGCCCTGCCGCACCTCGTCGCCGCCGGCGACGAGGTGCAGATCGCGAAGTGGGTCGAGCCGACCCTCGCGGGCGAGCTCATCGGCTCCCTCGCGATCACCGAACCCGGCGGCGGCTCCGACGTGGGGCACCTGACCACCACCGCCGTCCGCGACGGCGACCACTACGTCGTCAACGGCGCCAAGACCTACATCACCTCCGGCTGCCGCGCGGACTTCGTGGTGACCGCCGTGCGCACCGGCGGCAGCGAACGTCCCGGCGCTGCCGGGATCTCGCTGCTGGTGATCGAGAAGGGCGCCGAAGGATTCACCGTCTCGCGCAAGCTCGACAAGATGGGCTGGCGTGCCTCCGACACCGCCGAACTGTCCTTCGTCGACGTGCGCGTGCCCGTCGAGAATCTCGTCGGCACCGAGAACAGCGGCTTCGCGCAGATCGCCCAGGCCTTCGTCTCGGAGCGGATTGCCCTTGCGGCCCAAGCCTATTCGAGCGCACAGCGGTGTCTGGACCTCACCGTGGCGTGGTGCCGCGACCGCGAGACGTTCGGCCGGCCGCTGATCTCCCGGCAGTCGGTGCAGCGCACCCTCGCCGAGATGGCCCGGCGCGTCGACGTCGCGCGCGTGTACGGCCGGCGGGTCGTCGAGCGAGCCCTCGTCGGCGACGGCGACCTCGTCGCCGAGGTGTGCTTCGCCAAGAACACCGCCGTCGAGGCCGGCGAATGGGTCGCGAACCAGGCTGTGCAGCTGTTCGGCGGACTCGGCTACATGGCCGAGTCCGAGATCGAACGGCAGTACCGCGACATGCGCATCCTCGGCATCGGCGGCGGCACCACCGAGATTCTCACCGAGCTCGCGGCGAAACGATTGGGGTACACCTCGTGAGCATCCTGCAGACGACCCTCGACCCGGCCTCGGCAGAGTACGCCGCCGCGGCCTCGGCGATGACCGCCGAACTGGCCGCACTCGAGACCGAGCACGCCAAGGCCCTCGCCGGCGGCGGGGAGAAGTACGTCCGGCGCCACCACGAACGCGGCAAGCTGCTCCCGCGCGAACGCATCGAACTGCTGCTCGACCCGGATTCCCCGTTCCTCGAGCTGTCCCCGCTCGCGGCGTGGGGCACCGAGTTCCCGGTCGGCGGCAGCACCGTCACCGGGATCGGCGTCGTCGAGGGCGTCGAATGCCTGATCGTCGCCAACGACCCCACCGTCCGCGGCGGCACCAGCAACCCGTGGACCCTGCGGAAGGGGTTCCGCGCCAACGACATCGCGATGCAGAACCGGCTGCCGGTGATCTCCCTCGTCGAGTCGGGCGGCGCCGACCTGCCCACCCAGAAGGAGGTGTTCATCCCCGGCGGACGCATGTTCCGCGACCTGACGCAGCTGTCCGCCGCCGGCATTCCCACCATCGCGCTGGTGTTCGGCAACTCCACCGCGGGCGGCGCCTACATTCCCGGCATGTCGGATCACGTGGTGATGATCGAGAAGCGCTCGAAGGTGTTCCTCGCCGGACCGCCGCTGGTGAAGATGGCCACGGGCGAGGAATCCGACGACGAATCCCTCGGCGGCGCGGAGATGCACGCCCGCACCTCCGGGCTGGCCGACTACTACGCGGTCGACGAGCCCGATGCGATCCGGATCGGCCGGGGCATCGTCCGTCGCCTGAACTGGCGCAAGCAGGGCCCCGAACCCCACCCCGACGTGCGCGAACCGCGTTACGACCCCGAGGAACTGCTCGGAATCGTGCCCGCCGACCTCAAGGTGCCGTTCGACCCCCGCGAGGTGATCGCCCGCATCGTCGACGATTCCGACTTCGACGAGTTCAAGCCGCTCTACGGGTCGTCGCTCGTCACCGGCTGGGCCCGTCTGCACGGGTACCCGGTGGGCATCCTCGCCAACGCCCGCGGCGTGCTGTTCAGCGAGGAATCCCAGAAGGCCACCCAGTTCATCCAGCTCGCCAACCGCGCGAACACGCCACTGCTGTTCCTGCACAACACCACCGGCTACATGGTCGGCCGCGAGTACGAGGAACGCGGCATGATCAAGCACGGCTCGATGATGATCAATGCCGTCTCCAACTCGACGGTGCCCCACATCTCGATCCTGCTCGGCGCCTCCTACGGGGCCGGCCACTACGGCATGTGCGGCCGGGCCTTCGACCCGCGGTTCCTGTTCGCCTGGCCCAGCGCCAAATCCGCGGTGATGGGCGGCGCCCAGCTCGCCGGTGTCATCTCCATCGTCGGACGCGCCGCCGCCCAGGCGCGCGGCCAGGCCTTCGACGAGGCCGCCGACGAGGCGATGCGTGCGGCGATCGAGAACCAGATCGAGGCGGAGTCGCTGCCGATGTTCCTGTCCGGCCGGCTCTACGACGACGGGGTCATCGACCCGCGCGACACCCGCACCGTGGTGGGGATGTGCCTGTCGGCCATCGCCAACGCGCCGATCGAGGGCACCGACAGCTTCGGTGTCTTCCGGATGTGAGGCAGCAGTGAACCACACCGATACCGTCACCACCGTGCTCGTCGCCAACCGCGGCGAGATCGCCCGCCGGGGGTTCGCCTCCTGCCGGCGCGCCGGCCTCGGCACCGTCGCGGTGTTCTCCGACGCGGACGCCGGCAGCCCCCACATCGCCGAGGCCGACGCCGCGGTGCGCCTGCCCGGCACCGCCCCCGCCGACACCTATCTGCGCGGCGAGGCGATCATCGCCGCCGCCCGCGCGGCGGGGGCCGACGCGATCCACCCGGGTTACGGGTTCCTCTCGGAGAACGCCGAATTCGCGCGGGCGGTCCTCGACGCGGGGTTGACCTGGATCGGGCCGGGCCCGGACTCGATCGCCCGGATGGGTTCGAAGGTCGAGGCCAAGAAGATCATGGCCGACGCCGGTGTGCCGGTGCTGGCCGAGCTGGACCCTGCCGCGGTGACCGAGGCCGACCTGCCCGTGCTGATCAAGGCGTCCGCCGGGGGCGGCGGCCGCGGCATGCGGGTGGTCCGCGACCTGGCCGAGCTGCCCGACCAGCTCGCCGCGGCCCGGCGCGAGGCGCAGTCCGCGTTCGGCGATCCGACGGTGTTCTGCGAGCGCTTCCTCGAAACGGGCCGGCACATCGAGGTGCAGGTCCTCGCGGACCGGCACGGGACCGTGTGGGCGGTGGGGGAGCGGGAGTGCTCGATCCAGCGCCGCCACCAGAAGGTGGTCGAGGAGGCGCCGTCGCCGCTCGTCGAGGCCACGCCCGGGATGCGGGAGCGGCTGTTCGAGGCGGCCCGGCGCGCCGCGCAGGCCATCGACTACGAGGGCGCGGGCACCGTCGAGTTCCTCGCGACCGGGGCGAGCGAAGCGACGGGGAATGTCACCGGGGCGAGCGGAGCGACGGGGAATGTCACCGGGGCGAGCGGAGCGACGGGGAATGTCACCGGGGTGAGCGAAGCGACGGGGAGCTCGGCGGACGGCGAGTTCTTCTTCCTCGAGATGAACACCCGCCTGCAGGTCGAGCACCCGGTCACCGAGTGCACCACCGGCCTCGACCTCGTCGACCTGCAGTTGCAGGTCGCCGCCGGCGCCCGCCTCGAGCCCGAACCCCCGCCGGCGAGCGGACATTCGATCGAGGTGCGGCTCTACGCGGAGGACCCGGCACAGGACTGGCGGCCGCAGTCCGGCACGGTGCACCGTCTCGCGCTGCCCGGCCGCGTCGCCGCGTTCGAGGTGCTGCGCGAGCCCGGGCTGCGCCTGGACTCCGGCGTCGAGGACGGTTCGGCGGTGGGCGTGCACTACGACCCGATGCTCGCCAAGGTGATCTCG
>NZ_PCZU01000310.1:170-706 GCF_002887785.1 Rhodococcus sp. ENV425 | reverse complement strand
CCCGGAACGAGAACGGCTGTCCCTCGTCGGTGCGACCGAACCCGTGCGCGTGGACGCCCGGGCTGACGTATTCGACGGCGAAGCCGTCGGCAGGCACGTCGGCCGAGCCGGTGGGCCAGGTCACATCGGTCTCCTCGCGGGGTGGAGGGCGGGCGAGGCGCCTGCGGCGGCGCCGCGGCGATCAGGAACACTGGGGGTCGGGTGCGGGGCCGGCGACGGTGCCGCCCCGGACCGACCGTGGACGAGTACGAGGAGCGAGACGATGGGCAGACCGGCAGCACGTGGCGCCGCCGCGGCGGTGGGGTTCGCGTTGGCGCTGGTCACCGGGTGTTCCTCCTCGAACAGCGGCGACAACCTGCCCACCATCGACGCGGCCACGCCGGCCGTGGCTCCGGCGCCGGCCGTCCCGCCGGCGGGAACGGTGCAGGCGCTGGGCCGTGCCGTCGACGCCCTCACCGTCGATCCTGGCACGAGTACGGTCGCCGCGCTCACCGACGACGGGTCGCGGCTGCTGCTGCTCGGGGCCGCCGATCCGG
>NZ_PCZU01000310.1:0-101 GCF_002887785.1 Rhodococcus sp. ENV425 | reverse complement strand
CGCGGCGGTGACCGTGGTTCCCGGGGCCGACGGCGAGGTCCTGGCCCCCGGTCCCGGAGTCGTCGCGCGGGTGGATGTGCGGGCGGGCACCGTCGCCGAGG
>NZ_PCZU01000309.1:11062-11177 GCF_002887785.1 Rhodococcus sp. ENV425 | reverse complement strand
GGGCAGCTCACCCCAGCGCCGCAACCGCGACACGGCGGTCGCCAGCGCGAGGCCGAGCGGGACGGCCAGATCGCGCCGGCCGTGTTCCTTGGCCGCGATCACCGCGCGACGGCGG
>NZ_PCZU01000309.1:0-11052 GCF_002887785.1 Rhodococcus sp. ENV425 | reverse complement strand
TACGGCCCCAGCGCCCACACCGGCACGCCGGGATCGACCCGGGGCCGGACCCGTGCAGGCACGTCCGCCAGTTCCCGGGCACAGCGCCGGCACCAGCCGACGCCGGCGAGTCCGCAACCGCCGCACTCGACGGGCAGCACCAGATCCAGCAGCGAGGTCAGCACCGCGCCAGTGTGGCCGCCGGCCCCGACATCCCGCGCCGGACCGTCAGCCCGGCAGGACGGGGACCGCCTGCAGCCCGGTCAGGCCGGGTACCTCGCGCCAGTACCGGTCGCCGGCCGGATCGGCGTTGTTCAGCTGGAACACCGCCCGCGAGTCGGCCACGAACTCCGAGGTCGTCGACGCCTCGACGGCGACCACGGGCGGGGTGAGGTTCCGGCTCGGCAGGGCGTCCATGCGGGAGCCGTCCACCGCGACCTGCACGACGGGCACGTCGGAGGCGGACCGTGCCACCACCACGGTGTCCGGGGTGCTCCAGTCCAGCGACAACGCCGGGCTGCCGAGGCCGATGGCGATCTCCCGCGGCGTCGTGAGCGAGAACTCGCCGTTCGACTTCTGCACGACCACCGCGACGTACACGCGGCCGTCCACGATCATCGCCGCGCGCACGCCGTCGCGGGAAAGCCGCAGATCGCTGATCACGTTGCCCACGGCCCGCACGGAGCCGGCGTCGACGGGGAGGACGGTGACCCGGCCGGTGCCCGGCTCGCGCACCACGCGCACCACGTTCGTGCCGTTGACCACGGCCCACACGGAGTTGTCGTCGAGCGCCCACGTCGGCCGCGTGATCGATTCGCCCTGCAGGGCACGTGCCGCCGTCCCGTCGCGGTAGGGGCCGATCAGCAGCTCGGCGGTGGCTTCGGGGGCGGGACGCCCGGTGTCTGCGACGGCGGCCGCGAGCTCGCCGTCGTGCGACAGCGCGACCGAGCGCAGGTTCGTCGCGGCGCCGAAGGCCCCGGGCACCGGAGTCACCCCGGTCTCGGCGACACTGACCAGCCCGCCGCCCCGCAGGGCGTGGAGGCCGATGGTGGCGCTCGAGGTGGCCAGCGGGTTCATCGACGCCACGTCCGCGGTGGTCCAGCCGTTCGGGAACCGCTCGTCCAGCGGCTGACCGTCCGCGAGCAGCACGTAGGGCCCGGTGATCTCGGCGTTGGCGAGGGTCCAGATCACCTGTGCCGCCAGCATCTCGCGGCTCTCCTTGCCCAGGGGCTTCAACCCCAGGAAGTCGATCCGGACGCCCCCGAGACCGACACCGACCTGGGTCGTGCGGCCGTCGGCCTTGGTGATCGGCCCCCGCACGGACACCCCGGAGCCGAGTTCCGTGCGCACGGCCGGTGCCAGGGCCGCCTTCGGGCCCTCGATGAGCAGGTCGATCAGCTGTGCCGCGGTCTGGTCCTGGGTCGCGGCGATCCAGCGGGGGTCGGGCACGACCGTGCGCCCGGACGGGTCGACGAAGTACAGCGAGCGTCGCTGGTAGCCGTTGAGGAACTGCGGGCGGTCCATGACGACGCCCGGTCCCATCTCGTCGATGCGCCACTCGCCGCCCGTGAGCACGAGCGTGATCCTGGTTTCGAACGGTCCCTCGTCGGCGCGGTAGACCCCGCCCTCCTCCAGGTGCCCGACCCGGTTGGCGCGGATGACGTACGTCGCGCGCTCGGCGCTGCGCGACTCCGGCAGCACGTCGACCTTGTCCACGATCGTCGCGCTGGCGGCGTCGTCCCACCCGGCCGACATGTCGGCGGTGAGGAACTGCCGGGCCGCGAGGTGGCGGTTCGCCGGGTCGGTGCTGGCGCGCAGGAAGTCGCGCAGGAGCAGGTCCGGTTCCCGGCCCGGTGCCGGCGGGGGGACCGAGGTGGTGGTGGGCTCACGGGCGATGGTGCCGACCGCCTGCGGCGACGACGAGTCCGGCAGGCTGGCACACCCCGACACGGCGACGGTCAGGCCGAGCATCGCCGTGAGGATCGTCTTCGTGCCCCTCATGTGGCGGCTCCCTCGGGCGGGACCGGCACGTGCGCCGAATCCGCGGCCGTCCCGGCGTCGTCGCCGGTCCCGGCATCCGCCGACTCCGCCTCGGCCGGCGCGGCCGCTCCCGGCAGCGGGCGGCCCTGGACCGCACGGACCGTGCTGGGAACGAGCGGCAGCGGACTGCGGCCGACCTTGCGTCCCCGTTCCCGCGGGAGGGTCAGCCGGAAGCAGGACCCCTGGCCGGGCTCGCCCCACGCCTCGAGCTTGCCGTTGTGGAGGTTGGCGTCCTCGACGCTGATCGCCAGGCCGAGACCGGTTCCGCCGGACCGCCGGACCCGCGACGGGTCCGAGCGCCAGAACCGGTTGAAGACGAGTTTCTCCTCGCCCGGACGCAGGCCGACGCCCTGGTCCCGGACGATGAAGGCGGCGGCGTTGTCGTCGGCGCGCAGGCGCAACAGGATGGGTTTTCCCTCCCCGTGGTCGATGGCGTTGGCGAGCAGGTTCCGCAGGATGCGCTCGACGCGGCGCGGATCCACCTCGGCGGTGACGGGTTCGCCGGGCAGGTCGACGATCAGCTCGGTCCCGCTCTCGCGGGCGAGGTGCCGGACGGTGGAGACCGCGGCACGGGCGCACATCCGCAGGTCGAGCTGCTCGGCCGCGAGCTCGGCGACGCCGGCGTCGTGACGGCTGATCTCGAGCAGATCGCCCAGCAGGCTCTCGAACCGGTCGAGCTCGGTGACGAGCAGCTCCGAGGCCCGCTTCAGGGACGGGTCGAGTTCGTCGCTGCCGTCGTGGATCAGGTCGGCGGCCATCCGCACCGTCGTCAGCGGGGTCCGCAGCTCGTGACTGACGTCCGAGGTGAACCGCTTCTGCAGGTTGCCGAACTCCTCGATCTGCGTGATCTGCCGCGACAGGCTTTCGGCCATCTCGTTGAAGGACATGGCCAGGCGCGCCATGTCGTCCTCACCGCGCACCGGCATGCGTTCCTTGAGGCGGCCGTCGGCGAACCGGACCGCGATGCGCGACGCCGAGCGGATCGGCAGCACGACCTGGCGCGCGACGATCATCGAGATCGCGGCGAGCAGCACGAGCAGCACGCCGGCGCCGACGAGCAGCGTGCCCCGCACCAGCGACAGCGTGTTCTCCTCGCCCGCCAGCGGGAACACCAGGTACAGCTCGAGGGTGGAGATGTCCGACGCCGTCGGGGTGCCCACGATCAGGGCCGGGCCGGAGTAACCGTCCGGATCCGACACGGTCGCGAACTGGTAGGAGATCTGACCCTTCTGCACGAAGGCGCGCAGGTTCTCGGGGATCTGGTCGGCAGGACCGCTCGACGTCGGGGCGCGCGGTCCGTCGCCCGGCACGATCAGCACCGGGTCGAAGGTGCCCGCGACGCCGGTGTCCTGGCCGGCGTCGCTGCCGCGGTTGGTCAATGCCGCGGCGGCCCCGTCGAGCCGTACCTGCAGCGAACCGGAGTCGTCGGCGCCGGCGAGCTGGCCCTCGACGAGTGCGCGGGAGCGCTCGACCTCCTCGGTGGCGGCGTTGATCTTCACCTCGAGCAGCCGCTCGGTGATCTGGCTGGTGAGCACGACACCGAGGACGAGCATCACGATCAGCGACAGCGACAGGGTCGAGACCACGACCCGGAGCTGCAACGATCGCCGCCACGTGTGGGCGAGCCGGTTGCTCACCGCACGTGACCACCTCAGCAGCGGCAGGGTCCTCCTCGTGATCCGCCGCCGCAGTCGGTACCCACCGATCACGGCGGTCCGGCCTTGTAGCCGACGCCACGCACCGTCAGCACCACCTCGGGATTCTCGGGATCCTTCTCGACCTTCGCGCGCAACCGCTGCACATGGACGTTCACCAAGCGGGTGTCGGCCGCGTGCCGGTAGCCCCAGACCTGCTCGAGCAGCACCTCACGGGTGAACACCTGCCGCGGCTTGCGCGCGAGCGCCACCAGCAGATCGAACTCGAGCGGCGTGAGAGAGATCAGTTCGTCCCCACGGCTGACCTTGTGGGCGGGAACGTCGATGGCGATGTCGCCGATGGAGAGCACCTCGGCCGGTTCCTGCTCGGTGCGACGCAGCCGCGCCCGGACCCGGGCCACGAGTTCCTTGGGCTTGAACGGCTTGACGATGTAGTCGTCGGCGCCGGATTCGAGCCCGAGCACCACGTCCACAGTGTCCGACTTGGCGGTGAGCATCACGATGGGCACGCCCGAGTCGGCCCGCAGCACCCGGCACACGTCGATGCCGTTCATGCCCGGGAGCATGAGGTCGAGCAGGACGAGGTCGGGCCGAATCTCTCGGACCGCGTTCAGCGCCTGCGAACCGTCACCCACCACGTACGGCTCGAATCCCTCGCCCCGCAGGACGATCGTGAGCATCTCGGCGAGCGCGGTGTCGTCGTCGACAACCAGAATCCTCGGCTTCATGGCTTCTATCGTGTCACTCCTCGACCGTGGTGAAGCTGATTTGAGATCTCGGCGGCGAGTTGTCGCGGATCGGCGTCGGGTCCGGCAACCCGCCACGGCGACATCCACTGTCGGCGTGCGAGGTCGTCGTACACCTGCCCGGTCCGGGCCTGCAGACCCGAGTCCCGTTCGTACGCGTCCCGATCGCGGGCCGTGTCGGCAGCGGCGCGACTGCGGGCCCGCTGCGCAGCCAGTTCCACGGGCACCCGCAGCAGCAACTGCAGATCCGGTACGGGCAGCGCGAACCGATCGAACTCGAGCTCGCGGACCCATTCCACCGACGGCCCCGAGCCGTCCTCGTGGTGCCGCGCGGCGGTGTAGGCGGCGTTGGACGCGACATACCGGTCGAGCAGCACGATGTCGTTGTCCGCCAGGAGCTTCCGCAACTCGTCGGCGGCGTCGCGCCGATCGAGGGCCCACAGCAGGGCCATCGCCTCGATGCTCGAGGCCGCGTCACCGTGCCGGCCCCGCAGGGCCTCGGCACCGAGGTCGGCGTGCACCGACACGCCGTAGCGCGGAAACGCGAGCGTCGCGACGACGAATCCCGCAGCGCGCCAAGCCTCGACGAGGCCCGCGGACAGTGTCCGCTTGCCGGCCCCGTCGAGCCCCTCCACGACGATCAACGCGCCCATCGGCGGTGTCCTGCGATCCTCGCTACCGTGCTCAGTACCGGTAGTGCTCGGGCTTGTACGGGCCCTCCACGTCGACCCCGATGTACTCGGCCTGGTCCTTGGACAGCTTGGTGAGCTCGCCGCCGAGGGCCTCGACGTGGATGCGGGCGACCTTCTCGTCCAGGTGCTTGGGCAGGCGGTAGACCTCGTTGTCGTACTCGTCCGGCTTGGTCCACAGCTCGATCTGGGCGATCACCTGGTTGGCGAACGAATTGCTCATCACGAACGACGGATGGCCCGTGGCGTTGCCGAGGTTGAGCAACCGGCCCTCGGACAGCACGAGGATGGAATGCCCGTCGGCGAAACGGAACTCGTCGACCTGCGGCTTGATGTTGATGCGGGTGACGTCCGCCGCCCGCTCGAGGCCGGCCATGTCGATCTCGTTGTCGAAGTGGCCGATGTTGCCCAGGATCGCCTGGTGCTTCATGCGGCGCATGTGGTCGAAGGTGATGATGTCCTTGTTGCCGGTCGCGGTGATCACGATGTCGGCCTGCTCGATGAAGCCCTCGACCGTGACGACATCGAAGCCGTCCATCAGCGCCTGCAGCGCGTTGATCGGGTCGATCTCGGTGACGGACACGCGCGCACCCTGCCCGCGCAGCGCCTCCGCGCAGCCCTTGCCGACGTCCCCGTAGCCGCACACCAGGGCGGCCTTGCCGCCGATGAGCACGTCGGTACCGCGGTTGATGCCGTCGAGCAGCGAGTGCCGGGTGCCGTACTTGTTGTCGAACTTGCTCTTGGTGACCGAGTCGTTGACGTTGATCGCGGGGAACGCCAGGTCGCCGCCGGCCGAGAGCTGGTACAGCCGCAGCACACCGGTGGTGGTCTCCTCGGTGACGCCGCGCACCGACTCGGCGATCGCCGTCCACTTCTTCGCGTCCTGCGCGAGGGACTCGCGCAGCAGCGCCAGGAACACCCGGTACTCGGCGGAGTCGTGCTCCTCGTCCACCGGCGGCACCACACCCGCCTTCTCGAACTGCGCGCCCTTGAGCACCAGCATGGTGGCGTCACCGCCGTCGTCGAGGATCATGTTGGCCGGCCGCGGTGTCCCGTCGGCGGCGGCGGGCCAGGTGAGCATCTGCTCGGCAGCCCACCAGTACTCCTCGAGGGTCTCGCCCTTCCACGCGAACACCGGCACACCCCGCGGGGCCTCCACGGTGCCGTGCGGGCCGACGACGACCGCAGCGGCGGCATGGTCCTGGGTCGAGAAGATGTTGCACGAGGCCCAGCGCACCTCGGCGCCGAGCGCGACGAGCGTCTCGATCAGCACGGCCGTCTGGACGGTCATGTGCAGCGAGCCGGAGATCCGCGCGCCCTTCAGCGGCAGCACCTCCGCGTACTCGCGGCGCAGCGCCATCAGGCCGGGCATCTCGTGCTCGGCCAGCCGGATCTCCTTGCGGCCGAATTCGGCGAGGGACAGATCGGCGACCTTGAAGTCGATCCCATTCAGCTGGTCGGCCACGAGCTTGGTGTCGGACACGTGAGAATGCCTCTCCTGTTGTCAGTCGGTTCTGCCAACAGGCTATACAACTCGCTGCTCAGTCGTGCCGGGCGGAGCGATCGATGAACGGCCCGAGCAGCTCCGCCAGGTCCGCGGCGACGTCCCGGTCGGACTCGGGCGGCATGGAGATGTAGCTCATCGCGATGCGCACGATCGCGCGGCCGAGGATGCCCGCATCCGACGCGGACGCCTGGACCCAGCTGCGCTGGAAGGTTTCCGACAGCCGGGCGGAGGCCCGCTCGATGAGCGGCGCCGAATCGGTGGTGATCAACCGCAACAGGTCGGGCTTGGCCTCGCCGCGCAGCAGCGACTGGATCAGCGGGTCGGCGCTGCTCTCGACGAAGAACGACGTGAATCCCTCGACGAGGGCGTCGCGCGCCTGCCCCACATGGCTGTAGATCGCGTCGTCGACGGCGTCGACGAACTGATCGACCAGGCGCAGGGCATACGCCTGGGCCAGGCCCTGCCGCGAGGCGAACTCGTTGTAGAGCGTCTGCCGGCTCACACCGGCGCCCCGGGCGACGTCCGTCATGGTGACGGCGGACCAGTCGCGGGCGGTGAGCAGGTCCCGCATGGCATCGAGCACCGAGTTGCGCAGCAGCATCCGGCTGGCCTCGTGGAACGGTACGCGTTGCCGGTCCTCGGGTTCCCCGGCTCGCGGGGGCTCCCCGGCGGGGGACGATTCGTGCACGATCGACATGCCGCGACGTTTTCACGCGGCGCGGGTCCCGTCAACACGAATGGAGCTAGCGGCGCGGCGCCGCCGGTTCCGCCAGTACCGAGTGCCGGCGACTGTAGGTGAAGTAGACGACCACGCCGATCACCATCCACACCACGAACCGCAACCACGTCTCCACCGACAGGTTGGCCATCAGCCACACGCACGCGAGTACCGCGAGAATCGGCACGAGCGGCACCGCGGGCACCCGGAATCCGCGCTCGAGATCCGGACGGGTCCGGCGCAGCACGATCACCCCGATCGAAACCAGGACGAACGCGAAGAGCGTCCCGATGTTGACCATCTCCTCGAGGGTGCCGAGCGGAATGAGGCCGGCGAGGACGGCAACCACGACCGTCACCAGCACGGTCGTCCGCACCGGGGTACCGTGCCGGCCGGTGTGCGACAACCGTCGCGGGACGAGGCCGTCGCGTGCCATCGCGAACAGCACCCGGGTCTGGCCCAGCATCAGGACCATCACGACGGTGGTCAGGCCGGCGAGGGCACCGACCGAGATGAGGTTCTTGGCCCAGTCCATCCCGTTCAGCGCGAACGCCGTCGCGAGCGTCGACTCGTCTCCGGCCAGTTCCTTGTAGTTCACCATCCCGGTGAGGACGAGGCTCACCGCCACGTACAGCACGGTGACGATCGCGAGGGAGCCCAGGATCCCGATGGGCACGGCCCGCTGGGGATGCCGCGTCTCCTCCGCGGTGGTGGCGACCACGTCGAACCCGATGAATGCGAAGAACACCAGGCTCGCCGCGGCGAGCAGGCCGTACCACCCGAACGTGCTGCCCCCGGCCCCGGTGAGGAACGAGAACAGCGACTGCCGCAGGCCCTCACCGGTCGAGGCAGATTCCGACGGCGGGACGTACGGGGTGTAGTTGTCGGTGTCGATGTAGAAGACGCCGAGCGCGACAACGAACAGGACGACGGCGATCTTGATCGAGGTGATCACCAGCGACACGCGCGAGGAGAGCTTCGTGCCTGTGGCTACGAGTACGCCGATCACCACGACGATCAGGATCGCACCCCAGTCCACCTTCACGGGCCCGAGAGAAGCCACCGGCGACAGGCCGCCGAGCACCTCGCCGAGATACAGCGACCAGCCCTTGCCGACCACGGCGGCGGCGAGAGCGAACTCGAGGATGAGGTCCCAGCCGATGATCCATGCGACGAACTCGCCGAACGTCGCGAAGGAGAAGGTGTAGGCGCTCCCGGCGACGGGCACGGTCGACGCGAACTCGGCGTAGCACAGCGCCGCGAGCGCGCAGGCCACAGCCGCGAGCACGAACGCGAGGGACACGGACGGGCCGGCGACGTTCCCGGCCGTCCGGGCCGTGAGGGTGAAGATGCCGGCGCCGATGACGACGGCCACGCCGAACACGATCAGGTCCCACGCTGTGAGGTCCTTGCGCAGACGGGAATCCGGTTCGTCGGTGTCGAGGATGGATCGCTCCACCGACTTGGTCCGGAACAGTCCGCTGCGGGATACGCCGCCGGTCTCGGTCATCGGGCACTCCCCTTTCTCCGGAGCGGAAGTACCCGGAGTGGCGCCCTCCCAAGCCTAAGCCACAGGGGTACGGAACAGGTCGGGCTCGAGGTGGATCAGCCGAACGGCGGGGACGACGGCCCCGACCCGGGCATCGGGTCGTCGATCGCGGACAACGAGCCGAGGGAGAACAGCACCCCCTCATCGATCGGAAACGAGCGTGTTTCTGCTAGTCGACGGGAGCGCCGGTGTCCGCCAACCGCGCGCGGAACAGTTGCGCCGGCTCGCCGGCCGCCCGCACCGTGACGGCCGGGTCGGAGGCCGACAGCCACACCGCCTGGCCGGCCGACAGCTGCAGGCTCCGCCCACCGCATTCCACCCCGGCCACCCCGGCGGTGCACAACAGGATCTGCGGGCCGCACGGCGGCAGGGTGACGGCGTCCGGTGCGGCACCGGAGCCGGCGGCGACGTCGACGCGTGACAGCGCGAACTCCGGGGCCGGAGTCCGGTAGCGCACCTCGCCCGGCCCGGACGGCTCCGGTTCGAGGATCGGCACGTCCACGGGACGGAAATCGAGCACCCGCAGCAACTCCGGCACGTCGACGTGTTTCGGCGTGAGGCCGCCGCGCAGCACGTTGTCCGAGTTGGCCATGATCTCCACGGCCATGCCGTGCAGGTACGCGTGCAGGTTCCCGGCGGCGAGGAACAGGCCCTGTCCCGGCTCGAGGGTGATCCGGTTGAGCAGTACCGCAGCGAGCACCCCCGCGTCGCCCGGGTAGAACTCGGCCAGCTGCAGCACGGTCCGCACCTCCTCGGCGAACGAGGCCGTGCCGTTGCCGTTGTGCGTCGCCAGGTACGTCACGCAGCCGTCGAGCACCCGCGGCAGCAACGCCGACAGCACCGACTGCGGCAGGGTGATCCAGATGGTGAACAGCGCCCGCAGGCCGTCCGAGTCGGGCTGCCCGGCGAGCAACCCGATGTACGGGTCGAGCTCGGGAACCTCGAGGGCGCCGAGCAGCTCGACGGTGCGGTGCGGATCCCGGAAACCGGCGAGCGCCTCGAAGCGGGTGAGCGCGACGACGAGTTCGGGCTTGTGGCTCGCATCGCGGTAGTTCCGCACCGGCGACTCGAGGGGCAGGCCCGCGGCCTCCTCCCGGGCGAAGCCCTCGGCGGCCTGTTCGGCGCTCGGATGGGCCTGCAACGACAGTGGCTCCTCGGCGGCGAGCAACTTGAGCAGGAACGGCAGCCGGGGTCCGAACCGGCTCAGTGTCGCCGGCCCCAGATGCCCGCCCGGATCGGCCTCGAGCACGTCGAGCAGCGATGCGCTCCCGCCCGGGCTGTCGCCGTTGGCGCTCACCACGCGCGCCGGGTCCGCGGGATGCGCACCGAGCCACAGTTCCGCCTCCGGATGTGCGGACGGCACGGTACGGCCGCACAGCGCCGCGATCGCGGTGCGCGAACCCCAGGCATACGAACGCAGCGCACCTTCGAGTCGGAGCACTAGCAACCACCGACCAACCGCAGATAGGCCGCGGCCATCTCGAATCGCACGGCCAGCACCGCCACCTGCTCCGGCACCGGCGGCACCGCCTTCGCCTCGAACTCCCCCACCACCGATACCAACTCCATGTCCGGCAGCGCTGCCGCGCGCCGCTCCGCCTGCCGCCGATCCTCCTCCACGCTCAGCACGAACACCCGCGCCCGGGGTGCGGGCACCGGCCCGTCGAGCTGTTCGTCGTGGAAGAACGGATCGTAGGGTTCCCCGCTCGCCGGCGGCCTCGCGATGAGCCGGTCCCGGGCGGCGAGGACGGCCGACAACGCCGACGCCGACGCGATCACCCCGGCCACCTGCAACAGGGACTCCCCGGCGTGCCGGGCCAGCGCGGCCGTCACCGCGGAGTCGCCGGCCAGCGCCACCCGACGCGACTGGATGCGGGCCGCGAGCGCCTTCGCCGGGTTGTGGAACACCTCGCTGCCCGGCTGGTCGCGACCGGCCTCCGCGTCCGCCGAATCGGCGAGGTCGGCCAGCGGGGGAACCGCGCCCGCCGTGCGGGTGGCCTCCATCGCGACCACTACCGCGAGGAACACGGCGAGGTGCCGCAGGAGTGAGTACGCCACCGGCACCCGGATCCGTGGGGGCAGCAGCGTCGCACGGCCGGCGGTCGCCGCCCGGATCGGCCCCTCGTCCGGGGCGTCGACGACGACCTCGGCCCCGCGCCGCAGGGCCGC
>NZ_PCZU01000060.1:0-8855 GCF_002887785.1 Rhodococcus sp. ENV425 | reverse complement strand
AGCTTGTCGCATCGGCCGCCTGAAACCGCCTCGATCGAATGTGTGTGACATTCGGCCCGTTGCAGGGCGCCGGCCCGTTGCAGGGCGCCGGCCCGGCACCGGGGTCACGGCCGGAACACCGCGCGCACGCAGCCGTCCTTCTTGTCCTTGAACATCTCGTACCCGCGCACCGAGTCTTCGAGCGACATGTCGTGGGTGATCAACAGGCTGGGGTCGAGCTTGCCGGCCTGCACGTGCTCGAACAGCCGCGGGACGTACCGCTGTCCGTGTTGCTGGGCGGTGCGCAGGGTCAGGCTCTTGTTGGTGAGCAGGCCCATCGGGAACTTGTCGGTGAGTCCGTAGACCCCGAGGACGGACACCACCCCACCCTTGCGGCACGCCATGATCGCCTGCCGCAGCGGCGTGGCGCGGTCGGTCTCCATCCGCAGCGCCTGCTTGACGCGGTCGTAGATCTGCATCAGGCCGGTGCCGTGGGCCTCCATGCCGACCGCCTCGATGCACGCGTCGGGTCCGCGGCCGCCGGTGCTCTCGCGCAGCGCCTCCTGCATGCTGTCCTCGGCGGAGTAGTCGATCGTCTCCAGCCCCAGCCGGGCGGCGAGGTCGAGGCGTTCGCCCAGGCGGTCGACGACGATCACTCGTTCGGCGCCGAAGATCCGGGCGCTCACGGCCGCCATCAGGCCCACGCCCCCGGCACCCCACACTGCGACGGTGTCGCCGGGGGAGATGTCGCAGAAGTCGGCCCCCATGTATCCGGTGGGCACCGCGTCGGAGAGGAACAGGGCCTGCTCGTCGGTGATCCCCTCGGGGATCGGAAAGCAGTTGACGTCGCCGAACGGCACCCGCACGTACTGCGCGTGCGAACCCTGGTACCCGCCGAACGGGTGGGTGTAGCCGTAGATGCCGCCGGACGGGTAGCCGAGCAGCGGCTGCTGCATCGCAGCGTTCGGGTTGGTGGTGTCACACGCCGAGTACAGGTCGTGGTCGCAGTACCAGCAGGCGCCGCACCCGATGAACGACGGCACGACGACGCGGTCGCCGACGTTCACGGAGGTGACCTCCGCGCCCTTCTCGACGACGTCGCCCATGAACTCGTGCCCGAACACGTCGCCCTCCCGCATGCCGGGGAGATAGCCGTCGATGAAATGCAGATCGGATCCGCAGGTGGTCGTGAGGCGGACCTCCACGATCACGTCGTGCGGGTTGAGCAGCTTCGGGTCCTCGACCGTCTCGACGGACAGGTCGTTCACGCCCATCCAGCACAGCGCTCGCATCAGTGGGATCCTTCCGCTCGGGAGTCGCGTCCGGAGGCACCGGAGCTGCCGCGGGCGCTGTGATTGCCGCGGGCGCTGGGATTGCCGCGGGCGCTGGGATTGCCGCGGGCGCTGGGATTGCAGCGCAGGGTCGGCATCTCGCCGGTCTGCAGCAGCGCGCGGGCCCGGTACAGGGCGGTGAACGTGGCCGCGCCGGTGATCAGGCCGGGCACCGGGGTGTCGGCCCGCATGCTCACCTCGGTGCCGAGGCCGTGCGGGGCGGTGGCGAACGACAGCAGGATCCGGGGCGGCTGCGACGAGTCGCCGGCGTCGGTGGCGACGAACTGCAGTTCCCCGTCGCTCTCGAGCACGCGCGTCTCCCACGTGATCGGGTCGGCGCCGAGTTCGAAGGTCCACCGGAGGCGGTCGGGGCCGCTCGCGGCGACGGAGGTGCGCTCCCCGAACACCTGCGACAGATTGGCGGGCTCGCGCCAGAACCGTTGCACCGTTTCGCGGGGTGCGCCGATGGTGACGGTCTGCTGGGGACCGGGGTGGGAGCCGGTGCGTTCGACGACGCGACGGACGACCCCCTCGATCTGCCGCCCGGATCTCTCCACGGTCTTGACGATGTCGAACACGGGTTTCTCCTTCCGGGCGCGGGCGGGCCTGCCCCGTGCCGGGTCTGGTGGGCGACGCCCTACCGCAGCGGGGTGCTGTCCTGCAGGGCTGCGACCGGCCGGCCGGCGACGTTCCGGGCGTGCCGGTGACGAGTCATGACGTCGGCTACCCGCGGGAGCAGGGTGGGCAAACCGGTGGGTCCCCGGGCGGCCGGACCGCTGTGCGGCTCCCCACGTGAATCGGACATCCGCCGGAATGATGCAATAGGTGACGACGGAACCAATCCGGTCGGCACTGCGACCGGGAGGAGGATCGGGCCCATGAGCGGTATCTACAACAATGTCACCGAGCTGGTCGGGCGAACCCCGATCGTGCGGCTGAACCGGCTGACCGAGGGTCTCGGCGCCCAGGTCGCGGTCAAGCTCGAGTTCTACAACCCGGCCAACAGCGTCAAGGACCGGATCGGCGTGGCGATCATCGACGCCGCCGAGAAGTCCGGTGAGCTGCGCCCCGGTGGCACCATCGTCGAGGGGACCAGCGGCAACACCGGTATCGCGCTGGCGATGGTCGGTGCCGCGCGCGGCTACAAGGTCATCCTGACGATGCCCGAGACGATGTCCACCGAGCGTCGCGTGATGCTGCGGGCGTTCGGCGCGGAGATCGTCCTGACCCCCGGCTCCGAGGGCATGGCCGGCGCGGTCGCGAAGGCGGAGGAGATCGTCGCGAAGACCGAGAACGCGATCCTCGCCCGCCAGTTCGCCAACCCGGCGAACCCGGAGATCCACTACCAGACCACCGGTGAGGAGATCTGGAAGGACACCGAGGGCGCGGTCGACATCTTCGTCGCCGGCATCGGCACCGGCGGCACGATCACCGGCGCGGGCCGCAGGCTCAAGGAATACAAGCCGGAGGTGAAGATCGTCGGCGTCGAACCCATCGATTCGCCCATCCTCACCGGCGGACAGCCGGGCCCGCACAAGATCCAGGGCATCGGCGCGAACTTCGTGCCCGACGTGCTCGACCGCGAGGTCTACGACGAGATCGTCGACGTCTCGTTCGACGACGCCGTCCGCGTGGGCCGGGATCTCGGCACGCAGGAGGGCATTCTCGGCGGCATCTCGTCCGGCGCGATCGTGTGGGCCGCTCTGGAGCTGGCGAAGCGTCCGGAGAACGCCGGCAAGCTCATCGTCGCCGTGGTCTGCGACTTCGGTGAGCGGTACATCTCCACTCCGCTGTTCGAGCACATCCGGGACTGAACGCATCGTGAGTGTTCTGCGCACCCTCCGGGAAGACCTGCAGGCGGCCCGCGGCCACGATCCGGCGTCGCGCGGTGACATGGAGAACGCCCTCGTGTATTCGGGGCTGCACGCGATCTGGTCGCATCGGCTCGCACACCGGATGTGGGCGCGGCCGGCGCTGCGGGGACCGGCCCGCATCCTGGCGCAGTTCACCCGCTTCCTCACGGGCATCGAGATCCACCCCGGCGCGACGATCGGACGGCGCTTCTTCGTCGATCACGGCATGGGCGTGGTGATCGGGGAGACCGCCGAGATCGGCGAAGACGTGATGATCTATCACGGCGTCACGCTCGGCGGGCGGTCGCTGGCGCGGACCAAGCGGCACCCCACCATCGGCAACCGGGTCACCATCGGCGCGGGGGCGAAGGTCCTCGGGCCGGTGGGGATCGGCGACGACGTCGCGATCGGCGCGAACGCGGTGGTCACGCGCGACGTGCCCGCCGATTCGATCGCCGTCGGCATCCCGGCGACGATCCGCCCCCGCAAGCAGCACGAGGAACTCGTGGACCCGGCCTGCTACATCGATCCTGCGATGTACATCTGAGGTCTCGCCGGCACCCGCAGTCGGCCGGGCCGAATGTCACATCGCGTCTATCCAACCGACGCGATGTGACATTCGGCCACCTACGAACTCAGGCGCCGTAGCCGGGCGGGTACAGCACCGACTTGGTCTCGCAGAACGCCTCGAGGCCCTCGGGGCCGTTCTCCCGGCCGATGCCGGAATTCTTGTAGCCGCCGAACGGCGAGCCCGGGTCGAAGGCGTACCAGTTGATGCCGTAGGTGCCGGTGCGCACCCGCGACGCCACCTCGAGGCCCTTCTCGACGTCGGTGGTGTACACCGAGCCGGCGAGGCCGTAGTCGGAGTCGTTGGCGATCTCGACGGCCTCGTCGACGCTGTCGTAGGGGATCACGCACAGCACGGGACCGAAGATCTCCTCGCGCGCGACGGTCATGGAGTTGTCGACGTCGGCGAAGATCGTCGGCTCGACGAACCAGCCCTTGTCGAGCCCGGCGGGCCGGCCGCCGCCGAGCACCAGCCGCGCGCCCTCCTCCGTGCCCTTGGCGATGTAGCCCTCGACGCGGTCGCGCTGCTTCGCGGAGATCAGCGGCCCGAGTTGCGCCGCCGCGTCGTCGGGCATGCCGACGGGGAAGAAGGCCGCGGTCGCCACCATCTTCTCGACGACCTCGTCGTAGCGCGAGCGCGGCGCCAGGATGCGGGTCTGGCCGACGCAGGCCTGCCCGGTGTTCATCAGGCCCGACATCACGAGCATCGCGACGGTCGAGTCGAGGTCGGCGTCCTCGAGGACGATGGCGGCGGACTTGCCGCCGAGTTCGAGGGAGCAGCGCTTGAGGTTCCGGGCCGCGATCTCGCCGATGTGCTTGCCGACGGCGGTCGAGCCGGTGAAGGTAATCTTGTCGATGTCGGGGTGCGAGACGAGGTACTCGCCGGTCTCGGCGCCGCCCGGGACGAGCGACAGCACGCCCTCGGGCAGCCCGGCCTCGGCGAAGATCTCCGCGACCGCGTTGGTGGTCAGCGGCGACTCGGGCGCGGGCTTGAGGACCACGGTGCAGCCGGCGAGCAGGGCCGGGCCGAGCTTGTTGATCATCAGGAACAGCGGCACGTTCCAGGCGATGACGGCGGCGACCACGCCGACGGGTTCGCGCGTCACCCGGGAGCGTCCGAAGGCGCCGGTGCGCTCCTCCGTCCACGGGAACGAATCGGCAAGTCCCGCATAGTAGTTGATGGTCGCCAGGGACGGCGTCACCTGCATCATCTGCACGGAGGCGGGCGGCTGACCCATCTCGGCGGACAGCGACGCGGCGAGGTCGGCGCTGCGCTCCTCGAGCAGCTTGGCGGCCTTGGCGAGTACCTGGGCCCGCTCGGACGGTGAGGTGCGGGGCCACGGTCCGTCGTCGAAGGCGGCACGGGCCGCGGCGACGGCGGCGTCGATGTCCGCCGGCCCGGCGACCGGCACCGAACCGACGCGTTCCTCGGTGGCCGGCGAGAACACCTCGAGTCGCTCGTCGGTCGACGGGGCGACCCAGCGGCCGCCGATGAACAGTTTGTCGTAGTCGGTCATGTTCTCTTTCCTCAACGGTCCTGGTTTCTACTGGTCGGATGTCGCTCGGTCGTTGTCGTGCGCGGGGTGGGGGTCGGCGAACCCGGTGAAGCCGTACTGCCGGTGCGGTCCGATCACGGCGACCTCGAACAGTCCGGTGCCGACGGTGTCCGACCCGGCGATCCGGAACCGCGCGAGATGGTCGGTGGGACAGAACATCAGCAGCGCCGGATCGATCTCCCGGACGTCGCGGCGCAGCGCCTGCACGACCAGTTCGCCCTGCCACATGCCGTGCCGCCAGTCCTGTTCGAGTCCGTACCCGGTGCCGATGCCGAGCAGGTTCGGCACCAGCAGTTCGCATTCGACGGTCACCGCCTCGCAGCCGGGCCGGTGGAACGTCAGCGTCGCCCCCGTGACGTTGCGGGTGCCCGGCGCGAACACCAGCCGATGTTCCGGCCGGCCCAGCCATTCGGGCTCGGCGCCGGGCCGGATCCGGACCGCCTCCTCGACCAGCCGGCGGCCGTGGTCGTCCTCCTGCACGATAGTGACGATCGTGTCGTCGTCGAACTGCATCACCGAGTAGATCCAGAAGAATCCGGGCATGCCCTCGTGGGCCGTGCGCCCGGGCGGCTCGGGCTCCCCGACGGGCCGCACCCCCCAGGAGCGGTCGCGGTTGCCGAGCCACGTGCCCGGGTCCACCTGCCGGGTCCGGCCGTCGACGGTGAGGGTGCCCGCCCACCGGCCGGTCTGCACGAACCGGGACGTGTCCATGACGACGCGCTCGAGCCGGCGCAGCCGCTGTGGGGTCTCCTCGGTGGCGGGGACGACCCCGTCGAACGTGAGATCGAAGGACAGGTCGGCGGTTTCGGCATGGCCGGGCTCGAGCACCACCCGCAGCCGCCGCAGCCCCTCGAGCACCTCGATGCGCAGCGGGCCGACGGTGGTGTCGGTGCGATCGGTCCCCAGGGCCCGCGAGGCCCGCACGACGAGGTGGTCGTCGCCGCGGCGCAGCACCGCGAAACCGTCGGCCACACCGAGATTCGGGTACTGGCCCATGCCGACGATCAGGAACAGGTCGGTGGTGTCGGCGGGGTAGCAGTTGAAGTAGTACCGGTCGTAGAAGTTGCGGTCGGACGTGGCGACGCGCCGGATCGGTTCGGCCGTCTGGTGGACGGGGTAGTCGTCCAGGGGGGAGAGGGAACTCACGGCGCCACCCCCTGCCGGTCGGTGCCGTCGAGCATGGCTTCGAGGGCGGCGCGGTGCATGATCGCGTCGTCGGGATGGCCGGGTGGCTGCGCCTGGCCGAAATGCACCGCGCGAGTGTGGATGCGCAGCATGATGATCGCGTGCTGCAGCGCCGCGTGGACGGTGTAGAAGTGCAGGTCGCGCGGGACGTGGCCGGTGCGTTGCGCGTATGCGCGGGCGACGTCGTCCAGGCGCAGGAAGCCCGGCAGGCCGGGCAGCCCGGCCGCGGCGGCGATGTCCTCGAAGAACCTGTGCAGGAACGTCATCCAGGCCAGGTCCATCTCGCGGGCGCCGAGGGTGGCCAGCTCCCAGTCGAGCACCGCGACGGGCCGGAAACCGTCGAACAGGATGTTGCCGATCCGCGCGTCGCCCCAGCACAGCACCGCGGGCGAGCGGTCGTCGGGGCAACGGGCGTCGAGCCAGGCGAGCGCACGTTCGACGAGCGGGGAGCGGGGACCACCGGTGCGGGTCGTCCACTCGTAGTAGGAGCGCTGCCGGTCCAGGTGCGCCCGGACGGCGTCGGTGACGGTGCCGGCCGGTCCCAGCCCGGCGGCCACCGGGGCGACGTCGTGGATCCGGGCCAGCACGTCGACGCACGCGTCCTGCATGGCGGCACGCTCGGCGTCGCCGGCCTCGGTGACCCAGGAGCCGAAGTTGTACGGCATGACATCCGGTGGCACCCGGCCCGCCACCCGGGTCATGACGAAGAACGGGGCCCCGAGCGGCGCGGGATCGGGCTCGTACCAGTGCACCCGGGGGACGGGGATGGTGGAGTGCTCGCCGACGGCGCGCATGACCCGGGCCTGACCCTCGAGGTCGTAGGCGGGGAAGACGGGCACGGTGGTGTCGGCGGGGGCGACGCGGGCGACGAGCGGATGGTCGGTGCCGTCCCAGCGGGCGTCGAACAGCAGCGTCTCGCTGGACATGCCGGTGGTCTCGGGGAGGTGCACGTTCTCGACGACGGGGGCGGTGACCTTGGTGGCGAGCCAGCGCTGCAGGTTCTCGCGGACCTGTCCGGGATCCCGGCGGGAGTCGCGGGGGCGCGCGACCTCGGCATCGTGGGCGGAGCCGTCCTGGGCGCCGTGCGCCGACGCGTCGGGGTCGATGCTCACGCGCTCTCCTTCCGGCCACCGGGGCTGTGACCTCGAACACTAGAACACGTTACAAGTTTTCGGAAGGGGTCAGCCGAGGTGTGTCCCGAACCAGGCGAGCATGCGGTCGTATGCCTGCGCGGCCGCGTCCGCGTTGTACCGCGGTCCGGTGTCGTTGAAGAACGCGTGGTCGGCGCCGGGGTAGGTCACCACCTCGTGCACCAGGCCCGCGCGCTCGAGGGCGGCGGTCGCCGCGTCCCGCGACGCGTTCACCCGCTGGTCGAGTTCGGCGTAGACCGCGAGGACGGCGGCCCGCGACCCGGCGAAGTCGGCGCCGTCGGGCAGCGGTCCGTAGAACGGGACGGCCGCCGCGAGGCGCGGGTCGCCGGTCGTCAGCAGCAGCCACGTCATGCCGCCGCCGAAGCAGAACCCCACGGCCCCGATGCGCCGGTCGGGCACCCGTCGCGTCAACTCGTCGATGCCCGAGCGCATGTCCTGGGAGAATCGTTGCGGCGGAACGGTACTCAGTGCGGCCGTGGCCTGCGCCGGGTCGGCGAACGACGCCGTGCCCCCCTCCTCGGAGAGCAGGTCGATCGCGAGTGCCGAGTAGCCCGCCCCCGCCAGGCGCCCGGCCACCGATCGGATGTGGTCGTTGAGCCCCTTGTTCTCGTGGACCACGAGCACGGCGCCCCGGGGGTCCGCCGCCGGCGCCCACGCACCCTGCAGCGTCCGCCCGTCCGGGCCGGGGAACGTGATCGCCTCCGTCGCAACGGCATCTGCGCTGCCCGGCGGCGCCACCGGCGACGTCGGGGCCGGAGTGCCCGAGGTCGCTCCCGGAGTCGCGGAAGGCGTTGCGGGCGAGCCGTTCTCGTTTGCGCAGGCGGCGAGCAGCGAGGATGCCGCGGTGAGGGTGAGCCCCAGCAGCCCCAGCCGTCGCAGCGCCTCGCGGCGGGTGAGCAGACCGTCGGCGTGGTCCACCGCGATCTCCTCGGCGATGTAGCGCTGGAAAGGCGTCATGGCCGCTCCCGTCCCGAGGACACTGTCTTCGTATTGTGACGCGACGGGGGCCGCGGTGCGGGCGATTCGCGCCGAAGCTCAGTCCCCGAGGGCCAGGATCCCGGCGCCGGTCAGGGTCCCCACGGCGGCGAGCCGCGCCGGCACGATCTCCAGCCCGGTCAGGAACGGCAGCCGCGCGTGCCGGGCCGCGGCCTCGCGCATCGGCCGCCACATCGGCTCCCCGGCCTGCGCGAACCCGCCGCCGACCACCACGAGGTCCACGTCCACCAGCGCCGC
>NZ_PCZU01000308.1:18314-25650 GCF_002887785.1 Rhodococcus sp. ENV425 | reverse complement strand
AGCGCGACGACAGCCTCAGCGGTGGGCGGTGAACGTGTACTGGCGAGTCGCCGCCTCCACGATCTGATCGGGGGTCACGTCGATCTCGCCGCCGAGCCACGCGGTCATGAGCTCGGCGAGGCCCCCGACGAACAGCAGCGCGGCGATCTGGTCGTGGGGCGGCTGCAGCGCGCGGTCGCCCCACAGCTCGCGGGATTCGATCGCGACGAGGTCCGCGAACTGGCGCAGCAGTTCCCGGCGACGGGTGCGCACGGGCCCGGCGGCCGCGGACTCGACGACGGCGACCCGGCCCTTGCGCGGATCGTCGGTGAGGACCGCGACGAACGCGGCGATGGCGGCGCGGGCCCGCTCCTCGGGGCCGCGCTCGGATTCGGCGAGTGCCGTCAGCGCGCGCTCGCGGATCTCGTCGGCGATCCGCTCGACGACGCACACGAGCAGCTCGTCCCGGCCGGAGAAGCTCTCGTAGAAGTACCGCTCGGTGAGCCCGGCCTCCTGGCAGATCGCGGTCATGGTGGCACGGTCACCGCCCTCGCGGCCGAACACCGTCAGGCCGGCCGCGAGCAACTGCTCACGGCGGTCGGCGGTGCGCTGCTCGGCGCTCTTTCCGCGGTACTGACGACTGGGCCTGCCCATAGTCGAATCTTGACAGATCGCCGCCTGTGATCCACGCTACTGTCAATTGACAGAGCTTCATGTCAGATACGGTCCGACGAATCGGAGACCTCATGACGAAAGTGCTCGCGCCCTCCCCGCCCGGCCTGACCGCGGTACCCGGGGACGCCGGCCTGCCCTACGTCGGGTACGCCCTCGACTACATGCGCAACCCGCTGAGGGCCTACGACCGGCGATACCGCGAACACGGGCCGGTGTCCTGGTTCCGGTTCGCGGGCCGGCCCTGGGTGGTGCTGCTCGGACCCGACGCCTGCGGCGCCGCGCTGCAGAACCGCGACCGGGCCCTCGCGAACGGTCCGGGCTGGCGGACCCTCATCGGCCCGTTCTTCGACCGCGGCCTGATGCTGCTCGACGGCGACGAGCACCGCACGCACCGCCGGATCATGCAGCAGGCCTTCACCCGGGACCGCCTGGCCCGCTACACGGACTCGATGCAGCCCGCGATCGCACAGGCCCTCGACTCGTGGACACCGAGCGAGGATTTCCGCGCCTACCCGGCACTGAAGGACCTCACCCTCGGGCTCGCCACGTCGATCTTCATGGGCGGTGCCGAGGGATCGTCGGCCACCGAGATGGCCGAGGTGAACAAGGCGTTCATCGGGTGCGTGCAGGCGGCCACGGCGATCGTGCGCTATCCCCTGCCCGGAACCCGCTGGCGCCGTGGCGTGGTGGGCCGCCGCCGGCTCGAGGAGTTCTTCCGGCGTTACCTGCCGGCCCGTCGCGCCGGTGACGGCGACGACCTGTTCACCGCGCTGTGTCACGTGGAATCCGAGGACGGCGAGCGATTCTCGGACGAGGACGTCGTCAACCACATGATCTTCCTGATGATGGCTGCGCACGACACCTCGACCATCACGCTGTCCACCGTGCTGCAGTACCTCGGCCAGTTCCCCCAGTGGCAGCAACTGTGCCGGGAGGAGTCGCAGGCACTCGGTACGACGAGCCCGACCCTGGCGGACCTCGAATCGCTCACGAGCCTGGACCTGGTGATCAAGGAGTGCCAGCGGATCGTGACCCCGGTACCCGGCATCGTCCGGTACACCACCGCCGACACCGAGATCCTGGGCCACTTCGTGCCGCGCGGCACCCTGATCAACGTCGGGCTGCACTACAGCCACCACATGCCCGAGTTGTGGCCGGAACCGGAGAAGTTCGATCCCGGTCGCTTCGCACCGGAACGACGTGAGGACCGCGTGCACAAGTTCGCGTGGACGCCGTTCGGCGCCGGAGAGCACCGCTGCCTGGGCATGTACTTCTCCGGCGCCGAGATCAAGACGGTGCTGCACCACCTGCTGCTCGGGTACCGGTGGCACGTTCCGTCCGATTACGTTGCGCCGCTGAACTTCACGTCACTTCCGTACCCGTCGGACGGGCAACCGATCGCGCTGCGCCGCCTCCGGTGACTCAGACGCGGCCCTTGACCATCCCGTGCCAGTACATGGCCGGCAGGCCGTAGCGCTTGAGCAGCCACATGTCGCGGCGATCCTTGGTGGTGTCGATGACCGGGATGCTCGGAGAGGGGTTGAGCTCGTAGTCGAACTCCGCGAGCATCATCCTGTCCCGGGCGGTGACGAACGGGCAGGACGAGTACCCGTCGTAGCTCTTGCGCTTGCCGACGCCGCGCATCTCGGCGACCAGGTTGGCGACGAGAACGGGCGCCTGCTTGCGGACCGCCGCGCCGGTCTTCGACGTCGGCAGGTCCGCGACGTCACCGAGTGCGAACACGTTGGGATACCGGCGGTGCTGGAGCGTGTGCTTGTCGACCTCGACGTAGCCGAAGGGACTCGCCGGGTTGGCGAGCGGGCTCGCCGCGACCCAGCCGGGCGCGCGCTGCGGGGGCACGGCGTGGAGCATGTCGAACCCGACGACCTCCTCGGTGCCGGTGGCGTTGTTCACGATCGTCGCCTTGCGCGACGATCCGTCGAGCGCGGTCATCTCCGAGCTCAGGCGCACCTCGATGCCGTACTTCGCGGCGACCCCCTCGAGGGTCTGCCGCCAGGACGGGATGCCGAACATCGAGTCGCCGGGCAGGACGAGCATGACGCGGATCCCGTCCAGCAGGCCCTGCCGCCGCCAGTAGTCGGAGGCGATGTAGGCGATCTTCTGCGGCGCGCCGGCACACTTGATGGGGCCGGCGGGCTGGGTGAAGATCGCCGTGCCGGAGCGCATGTTCCGGATCAGCTCCCACGTGTAGGGGGCGTACTGCGAGGAGTAGTTGCTCGAGACGGCACCGTGCCCGACGGCCTCGGCGAGGCCCGGCACGCCGTCCCAGTCGAGTTGCAGGCCGGTGGCCAGCACAAGGTAGTCGTAGCCGACGACGGTCCCGCGCTCGGTCGTGACGGTCTGCGCGTCGGGGTCGACGGCGGTCGCGGCGGCCCGGATCCACCGGACGCCCTTGGGGATCAGCTTCTCCTCGGCTCGGCGGGTCTCGTCCAGCGACGCCTGTCCGCCGCCGACGAGCGTCCACAGGGGCTGGTACCAGTGCTCATCGGAGGGCTCGATCACCGCGATGTCGGTGACGCCGGCCCGGCGCAGGCGCGCAGCGGTCGCGATTCCGGCCGTGCCACCTCCGACGACGAGTACTCGATGTCGCGCGGCACCGTTGCCTGAATGGAGCGACATGTGAACAGTCCTTTCCGTCCGTGACGCAGGCGCGGACGCGGGCTGGGCCTCCACGCCCCTTGATACCCGGTGGGGTATTCAACGATGACTGTAGACCCGGGCCCGGGACTCTTCAAGTACCCCTCCGGGTATTCCTGCCCGGTGAATGTCCCCGCTTCCCGGGACCTTCGTCCCTGCCGGGGCGGGGCGCGAGGCCGTCGAGCAGCGCGACGGCGGCGACCCGGAGACGACCGCGACCGCGCGCCGCTACTCCGTCGCCGCGCTGACGACGTCGTCCTCGGACAGCAGCACCTCGGCCGCCGCCGGGCCGAGCGGCACGAAACTGTCGCGGCTGGTGACCCGCGAGATCCGGCCCCGGTAGCCCGCGTCCACCAGTGCGGTGACCACCGCCTCCGACACCCCGCCGCTGCGCCGCGTCTCGTCCACCACCAGCACGCGCGGGAAGGACTGCGCGCACGCCAGCAGTTCCGCCAGCGGCAGCGGCGCCAGCCACTGCAGGTCCAGCACGGCGGCCTCCACGCCGCGCGCCGACAGCCGACGGGCCGCGCGCAGGCTCATCCGGACGCCGTTGCCGAACGTCACGATGAGCACGTCGTCGCCCGTACCGTACACCCGCACCGAGCCCGGCTGTACCGCAACGGAATCGGGCGGCTCCTGCCACAGCCCGTCGCCCTCGTCGTACAGGTCGCGCTCGTGGTACAGCGCGATCGGCTCGAGGAACACGCACACCCGGCCCTCACTGCGCGCGAGGTGCACGCAGCTGCGCAGCAGCGCCCCCGCAACCGACGGACGGCTCGGCACCGCGAGCACCAGACCGGGAATGTCGCGCAGCACCGCGACGGAGTTGTCGTTGTGGAAGTGCCCACCGAAGCCGCGCTGGTAGGCGAGGCCGGCGATGCGCACCACCATCGGGTTGCGGAAGCGGCCGTCGGAGAAGAACATCAGACTCGCCGCCTCGCCGCGCAACTGGTCCTCGGCGTTGTGCAGGTAGGCCAGGTATTGGATCTCCGGAATCGGCAGCAGGCCCGCCACCGCGAAACCCAGTGCCGTACCGAGGATCGTCTGCTCGTCCAGGATCGTGTCGAAGACGCGGTGCGGCCCGAATCGGCGGAGCAGACCGCGCGTGAGCCCGTACACCCCGCCCTTGTCCGCCACGTCCTCACCGAACACGAACGACTCCGGTATCGCCTCGAGAATCCCTGTGAGCGCGGCGTTCACCGCCTGGGCGAGCGTGCGGGGCTCCGGCGACGGGAGCCCCGGCTCGTCCGGAACCCGCCGGCGACCGTGCGCGTGCAGCGGCCGCATCACCTCGGCGGCCGATACCAGCCGCGGGGCGGTCGCGAGCGCCTCCATCTCGGCGGCGACGACGGAACGCATCTCCTCGTATCGTTCGAGAATCCTTGCGGAGGAAAGTGTTCCGCGGTCGACCAGAGTACGCGCGGTGGCCAGCAACGGATCCCGGACGTAGTCGGCGGCGATCTCCTCGCGGGTGCGGTACGCGGTCTCGGCGTCGGAGCCGGCGTGGCCGAGGAACCGCACCGTCTTCAGGTGCAGCACGGCCGGTGCGCGGGAGGTGCGGACGGCGACGAGCAGGTCCGCGACGGCGGTGAGCACGCCGACCGGGTCCGCGCCGTCGGCCGCGCGGTAGCTCACCCCCGGATACGACGAGAGGGTGCGTTCCGCCCAGCCCTCCGGCGTCCGGACGCTGATGCCGAACCCGTTGTCCTCGCACACGAACAGCAGCGGCAGCGGCAGCCCCCGGTACGCGCAGTAGGCGGCCGCGTTGAGCGCCCCGACCGCGGTGGAATGGTTCGCCGAGGCGTCCCCGAAGCTGCACAGCACCACCGAGTCCGCGGGCCACGGGCACTGCAGGCCCAGCCGGGCCGCGCGGGCGAGGGCGAACGCCGTCCCCACCGCGCGCGGCAGATGGGAGGCGATCGTCGAGGTCTGCGGGAGAATGTTCAACTCGGCGTTGCCGAACACCTTGTGCCGGCCGCCGGAGATCGGGTCCAGCGTCGAGGCGGTGCAGCCGGCGAGCACGTCCCGCACCGGCGTCGTGCCCGGCACCCGGGCCGCCCGCGCGGCATAGAAGGCCCCCGACCGGTAGTGCAGCAGTGCCGGATCGGTGACCCGGGACAGCAGGCCCAGGGCGGCGTTCGCCTCGTGCCCGGCCGAGCCGATGGTGTAGAACCCGGCACCGCGCCGCTGCATCTCCCGGGCCGCGAAGTCGAGGTGACGGGACTGCAGTTGGGCGTCGAAACAGCGCAGCACCAGCTCGTCCGGTACCTGTCCGGCCACGGCACGGCCGGCGCTCCAGCCGCGGACGGTGGCGGTGAAGTACTCGTCGAGCGGCTCGGCCGTCATCGCGCTTCCCCACACCCTCGCAGGTCCTGCCCAATACTGTGTACCGGCACAGTACCGCCCGGTCCCGGTCGGCGCGGGTCGCCCCGCCCGGCCGCACATGCAGACCGGGACCGAACGGAAGGAACACCGAGATGTCCACCCGCCTCACCGACGGGGAACTCGTCGACCGGTACCTGCACGCCGTCCTCGTCCACCTGCCGCGGTCCCGGCGCGACGACGTGGCCGCCGAACTGCGCCGGCGCATCGACGACGCCGCCGCCGACCGCGACGTGCGTGAGGTGCTCGCCGGCCTCGGCTCCCCGGAGGATCTCGCCCGCACCTACCGGGGCGCCCCGCGGCACCTGATCGGTCCCCGGCTCTACGACACCTACCTACGGGTGCTGTGGCCCGTCGTCGGGGTCGTGGCGGCGGTGCTCGGCGGACTGACCCTGCTCGGCGCCCTGACCGAGGCCACCGCTCCCGCGGCCCCACCCCTCGACACCGCCGACGTCGTGTGGGACGCGATCGACGCGGCCCTGACCGGCGGTGTGTACGCCGCATTCTGGGTGACCGTCGTCTTCGCGGTGCTCGAGCGCACCGCGCCCGCCGGCACGGACCTCGGCCGGTGGGACCCGGACGACCTCCCGGCGGTGCCGCACGGCCGGGAGATCCCCGTCGGCGAGGCGGTCGCGGAACTGGTGTTCGCGGTGGTCGTGCTGATCGGGGTGGCGAGCCTGTCCCCGTCGCTCGCGCCGTCGTTCTTCGGTGCCGGGTACGAAGCCCTCGACCCCAGCTTCACCGACCGGCTGGTGCCGGCGATGATGGCCGTCGCGGCGCTGTGGGTGGTCTCGGCGAGCGTGGCGCTGGTCGTGCGCAGCTGGACGACGGCCGTCACCGCGCTGTCGGTGGTCTCCGATCTGCTCGCCATCGCGGTGGCCACGGCCGTGCTCGTGCACCGGCCGTACTTCTCGCCGCAGTTCCTTTCCGACCTGCGCGAGCGCACGGGCTCCGACCTGACGGCTCAGCTGAACCTGGCGGTCGGCATCGTGTGCATCGTGGTGATCGTCGCCTCGGCGGTCGGGGTGGTGACGGCGGTCCGCAAGCACCTCGCGCACCGCCGCGCCTGAGGCCCGGCCGTCAGCAGGTGGCCAGGACGCTGGCCATCGCGTCCCTCTCGTCCGGCGTGATCCACAGGCCGTACTCCGCCTTCACCTCGATCTGCCGGGAGACGTAGGTGCAGCGGTACTCCGAGTTCGGGGGCAGCCACTGCGCCGCGTCCTTGTCGCCCTTGCCCTGGTTCGTGGGCCCATCGACGGCCTGCAGGTTCCGGGGATCGTTCGCGAGGTTCTTGCGGGCCTGCGCATCGAGCAGCCGCGCACCCTTCTGCCACGCGTCCGACAGGGCGACGACGTGATCGATCTGCACCGCCGACGACGTGTCGACGCCGCGCCGGAAGTAAATCTCCCGCCCCGTGTACGGGTCGTACAGGGTCCCCGCCTCGACGGTGCACTCCTTCGTCACCGGCGCCAGCTTGATGTTCACGAGATCCCGCTTCAGGACGTCGTTGCGCGTGTCGCAGCCGTTGCGCCCGCCCGCGACGGTCACGTCGTCGGTCCATGCCGGCCCGAACAGGGCGCGGTCGTAACCGCCGGACGGGTCCGGTTCCCGCACGGCGAGGCTCTTCAGCAGTTCGACCGCC
>NZ_PCZU01000308.1:11454-18276 GCF_002887785.1 Rhodococcus sp. ENV425 | reverse complement strand
CCCGCCGGGACCCGCCTCGTCGCCGCCGTACGTCTGCTGGAGGACGACGAACGCGACGAAGGCGAGCACGTAGGCGAGCAACCACAACCAGCGCCGGCGGCCGGCGGAGTTCGCCGCGGCCACTACTGCGCGAGCGGCGGCATCTTCACGACCTGTCCCGCGTAGGACAGGCCGGCACCGAAGGCGAGCAGCAGGCCGAGCCCACCCGGCTGGACCTGACCGGTGCGCAGCATCTTCTCCATCGCGAGGGGGATGGAGGCGGCGGAGGTGTTGCCCGTCTCGATGATGTCGTCGGCGACGGCGACCGTCTCCGGCAGGTCGAGCTGGCGGACGATGACGTCGTTGATGCGCAGGTTGGCCTGGTGCGGGACGAACGCGTCGAGGGCGGCGAGCTCGACACCGGCCTTGTCGGCGATCTGCCGGGCGATCTTGCCCATCTCGAAGGCCGCCCAGCGGAACACCGCGGTGCCCTCCATGATGATCCAGGGCCGCTTCTGATCGGGGTTGTTCGCGAAGTTCACCCAGTCGGGTTCCTGGCGGATGGCGTCGGCCTGCGAGCCGTCCGATCCCCACACGGTGGGGCCGATGCCCACCTCGTCGGACGGGCCGACGACCACGGCGCCGGCGCCGTCGCCGAAGATGAACCGCACCGAGCGATCGGTGGGCTCGGTGGTGTCGCTCATCCGCTCGACGCCGATGACGAGCGCGTAGTCCTCGGTGCCCGCGCGCACCAGGTCGGAGGCGACGCCGAGGGCGTAGCAGAAGCCGGCGCAGCCTGCGGAGATGTCGAGGGCGGCGGCGCCGCCGGTGCCGAGGGCGTCGGCGACCAGCGCGGCGGACTGCGGGGTCTGGTACGGGTAGGTCGAGGTCGCCACGATGACGGCGCCGAGCCGGTCGCCGGTGATGCCGGCGGCCTCGAGCGCCTTGCGGCCCGCGGAGATCGCCATGTCGAGGACGGTCTCGCCGGTGTCCTCCGCGAAGCGCCGCTCCTTGATGCCGGAACGGGACTGGATCCACTCGTCGCTCGAGTCGATCTGCTGACAGATCTCGTGGTTGGTCACGATCCGCTCGGGGCGGTGCACGCCCAGCCCGAGCAGTGCGGTGTTCCGCAGCGGGGCGGGACCGGCGATCTGTGCACCCATCAGGCGAACTCCTCTTCTTCGTGCACTGGCTGTCAGTGCATCGCGTTCCTGACACGGTAACGCGCGCGCGAATCGTAGCGGAGCCGACCCGTCGGCCACGGCCCTTGCGCGCGGGCCGCCGGGACACGCCGACGGGCCCGGGACTGCGTGTGACTACTGCCACCTCCTGTTACCGTCTGTGGCCGTGCACACACGTAATGGGGGTTACCGACGTGCTTCCGCCCGCCTCGGAGTCCTTGCGCTGACCTGTGCCGCCGTGACGGTGGTTCCGTTCGCGGGCACTGTGGCGGCGAACCCGAACGCGATCAATCCCATCCCGGGACTCAACGGGGTCAACGGCCTGCCGGAGCTGCGCGGCCGCACCCAGGTGGTGGCGCAGCAGACCGGGATGCTCAGCACCAACCGCACGCAGGACATGAACGTGCTCGGCACCGACCTCGGCGTCATGTGGGACAACGGCCGCGGCCAGGTGCTGACCGCGTTCGGCGACACGGCGGGCCTCGGGCTGCCCAACCTTCTCTCGGGCAGCATCTGGGCCTGGCGCAGCAGCGCGCTGTTCCGCAGCTCGGACCGCAACCTCACGGACGGGATGACGTTCGACAGCGCGGCCCGTGACTTCTTCGGTCAGGCGAAGGAACTCGTACCGAGCCCGAAGATCCCGTTCGTGGAGATCAGCCGGATCCCCACCGCGGGGATCGCCGTCGGCGACACCCAGTTCCTGAGCTTGATGTCGGTGAAGAACTGGGGGCAGGCCGGCTCGTGGGAGACCAACTTCTCGGGGCTGGCCTTCTCCCACGACAACGGGGAGAACTGGACGGTGGCGCCGCAGACCGAGCGGCCGAGCGTCGGCGGGAACCGGAACTTTCAGATGGGCGCCTTCGTCCGGCACGGCGGGTTCGTCTATCAGTACGGAACGCCGCCCGGCCGCGGCGGCCTGGTGCACCTGGCGCGCGTGCCGGAACTGCAGATGCTCGATCTCGCGGCGTACGAGTACTGGGACGGCGGCGCGTGGGTGCGCGACGTGAATGCGGCCCGCCCGGTGATGGCGGGCGGCGCGGCCGAGCTGTCGGTGCAGTGGAACGACTACCTCGGGCAGTTCGTGCTGCTGACCACCGACGGCCACAACTCCGTGGTGCTGCGCCGCGCCCCGTCGCCCACCGGCCCGTGGAGCGCGCCGGAGGTCGTCGTCGACACCCGGGAGCTGCCGACGGCGTACGGCGCGTACATCCACCCGTGGTCGTCGGGCCCGGACCTGTACTTCCTCACGACCGTGCACCAGAACTACAACGTGCTGCTGCTGCGTACCACGCTCCACCCCTGACCGGCGCGGCGTCCGGGCTACCGTGCGTCCATGGACGCACAGGAGTGGGATGCGCGGTATGCGGAGAGCGAGACAGTGTGGGGATCGCCGCCGAACCCGGTGATCGTCGAGTTCGCGACGTCGCTGCCGCACGGCCGGGCACTGGATCTGGGGTGCGGCGAGGGCCGGCACTCGCTCTGGCTGGCCACGCGCGGCTGGGAGGTGACCGGCGTCGACTTCTCCCGGGTGGCGGTGGACAAGGCCCGGGCGATCGCGGCGCAGGCGCCGCGACGGGTGCGTGAGCGCCTGACGTACGCGTGCGCCGACGTGACCGAGGTCACCTTCGACGCCGAATATGATCTCGTCCTCTCCGCCTATCTCCATTTCCCTCCGCCACAGCGACGAGCATTGATCGACAATGTGATCGCGGCCCTGAAACCTGACGGAATCCTCATATTTCTGGGGCACGATTCGACCAATCCCACCGAGGGCGTCGGAGGTCCTCGCGATCCCGAGATCCTCTACACACCAACGGATCTCGCCGAGGAAATGCACGACCGGCTGGATATCCGGACCGTCGAGCGGAGAATGCGGGAAACGGACGCAGGAATGGCGATCGACGCACTGGTCGTGGCACGCAAACCGACCCTTGGCAGTTAGTTGCCCGGCGGGTAACATAGGCGGATGTTACCGACGAGTAATAACTTGGGCGGTACTCGAACACTGCTTGACCGCACCATCTCACTGGGAGTAGCGCAGACATGGGCCATTACAAGAGCAACCTCCGGGATCTGGAGTTCAACCTCTTCGAGGTGCTGAAGATTCAGACGCTCCTCGAGGCCGGGAAGTTCGGTGACCTCGACGAGGAGACCTCTCGTGGCATTCTGTCCGAGGTGAAGACCCTCACCGAGGGCCCCGCGGCGGAGTCGTTCGCCGAAACCGACCGCACCCCCCCGGTCTTCGATCCCGAGACCCACTCGGTCTCGCTGCCCGAAGGCTTCAAGAAGGCGTTCAACTCCTGGTACGAGGCCGGCTACTGGTCCATGGGCCTCGAGGAGGAGATCGGCGGAACGCCGGCGCCGCGCGCCCTGAGCTGGGCCGTCAACGAGATGATGCTCGGCGCCCAGCCGGCCGCCTTCATGTACGCCGCCGGTCCGTCCTTCGCCGGCGTGCTCCACGCCAACGGCACCGACGAGCAGAAGAAGTGGGCCGCGACCATCGTCGAACGCGGCTGGGGCGCCACCATGGTCCTGACCGAGCCCGATGCCGGTTCCGACGTCGGCGCCGGCCGCACCAAGGCGATCAAGCAGGACGACGGCTCCTGGCACATCGAGGGCGTCAAGCGGTTCATCACCTCCGCCGACTCCGACGATCTGTTCGAAAACATCTTCCACCTCGTCCTCGCCCGCCCCGAGGGCGCCGGCCCCGGCACCAAGGGCCTGTCGCTGTTCTTCGTCCCGAAGTTCCACTTCGACTTCGAGAAGAACGAGATGGGCGAGCGCAACGGCGTGTTCGTCACCAACGTCGAGCACAAGATGGGCCTGAAGGCGTCCGCCACCTGCGAGGTCACCTTCGGCGGCCACGGCGTGCCCGCCCAGGGCTGGCTCGTCGGCGAGGTCCACAACGGCATCGCCCAGATGTTCGACGTCATCGAGCACGCCCGCATGATGGTGGGCACCAAGGCCATCGCCACCCTCTCCACCGGCTACCTCAACGCCCTGGCCTACGCCAAGGAACGCGTCCAGGGCGCCGATCTGACCCAGATGACCGACAAGACCGCCCCCCGGGTCACCATCACCCACCACCCGGACGTGCGGCGCGCCCTGGCCATGCAGAAGGCCTACGCCGAGGGTCTGCGCGCGGTCTACCTCTACACCGCCGCCCACCAGGACGACGTCGTCGCCGAGCAGATCTCCGGCGCCGACCACGAGCTGGCGCACCGCGTCAACGACCTGCTGCTGCCCATCGTCAAGGGCGTCGGCTCCGAGCGCGCCTACCAGTACCTGACCGACTCGCTGCAGACCCTCGGCGGCTCCGGCTTCCTGCAGGACTACCCGATCGAGCAGTACATCCGCGACGCGAAGATCGACTCCCTCTACGAGGGCACCACCGCCATCCAGGCGCAGGACTTCTTCTTCCGCAAGATCGCCCGCGACCGCGGCGTCGCCCTCGCCCACCTCACCGGCCAGATCCAGAAGTTCCTCGCCTCCGACAGCGCCGACGAGCGCCTCAAGTCCGAGCGGGCCCTGCTCGCCACGGCCCTCGAGGACGTCCAGGCCATGACCGCCACCCTGACCGGCTTCCTCATGGGCGCCCAGGAACAGCCGACCGAGCTGTACAAGGTGGGTCTGGGCTCGGTGCGGTTCCTGCTCGCCTTCGGTGACCTGCTCATCGGCTGGCGCCTGCTCGAGCAGGCCGAGATCGCCCTCGCGGCCCTCGACGCCGGCCCGGACGCCAAGGACAAGGCGTTCTACGAAGGCAAGGTCGCCATCGCCGGCTTCTTCGCCAAGAACGTCCTGCCCGAGCTGACCGCCGTGCGCGGCATCGTCGCGAACGTCGACCTCGACATCATGGAGCTCGACGAAGCGGCCTTCTGAGCCGTGGCAGGTAGCCGTGGCAGGTGAGCGTGGCAGGTGAGCGAATGTATCGTCCGCTACCGCTGAGGAGCTGAACGATACATTCGCTCGGCCCGGCTCGGCCCGGATCCGAGTGAGTAGGTAGTGCACAGGACTGTGCCCTCCCGTTTCGTAACGGGAGGGCACAGTCGTGTGCAGGCTGGTTCCGCGCTACGGCGTGCCGGTCTGCGACGTTCCCGCGGGGGCCGCGGCCGGCGCATCCCCGGATTCGTCCGGGGTGCTCGGGGCGGGCTGCGGGGTCGTCGTCACGGCCGGTCGCGCGCCGGCGGGTGCCTCCGCGCCGCCTCCGGGCGTCTCCGCCTCCCCGGGCGCCGGCTGCGACGGCGCGGCCGGTGCCGCCTCCGGCGCGGGCTCCGGCTCGGCGCTGACGCAGCGCACCACGGGCACCGGGTCGTAGCGGACCGTGCGGGTGGTGCTCGAGATCTGCCGGCCGGTGGCCGCGTCGGTGATGATGCGGGTGTCGCTCACGGTGAAGCCCTGCGCGCCGCTCGACGGGATGCACCCCGGCCCGGCCGGCAGCGTGATCGTGTTCGGCGCCGTGAAGTTCGTGCGGGGACCGGTCACGGATTCGACGTCCACGGTCTTGGTGCCCCAGATCCGCACCGTGATGTCCGACGACGTGCCGATCGCCTGGATCAGCACCCCGGTGTCGAAAGGATTGCGGAACTTCAGGTCGATCGCACCCTCGAAGACCGTCGCCTCCCGGGCCGCCGGGTACCGGGAGATGTAGTAGCTGTGCTCGGTGTGCTCGACATCCTCCATGCCTGCGAAGTACGTCGCGTTGTACAGGGTGGTCGCGAGCTGGCTGATGCCGCCGCCCACCGCTTTGGATGGGCGTCCGTTGTTGATGATGCCGGACTCGACGTACCCTTGCGCCGCGCCGCGCGGGCCGGTGTAGCCGTTGAGCGAGAACGTCTCCCCCGGCTTGACCAGCGCACCGTTGATCTCCGAGGCCGCCAGGCGGATGTTCACGCCCGAGGCGTACTCGAAGCCCCCGGTGGTGAACTCGCCGATCACCTCGCGGATGCCCAGCTTCTCGGCGGCCTCCGTGGTCAGCTTGGGAGTGACCGGCTTGTACACGGCGTCGGTCACCCGCTCCCCCGGCGCGGCCAGCAGCTGCGGCAGCGCTTCGAGGCTGACCGCCCAGTCGACGAGCTCGCCGTCGACCGACGGGATCACCGTGGGGCCCCCGCCCTCGAGCACGATCCGGGCGTCTTTCGGCTCCACCTCGGTCGCGGCCAGTTGCGGCCGGAGGATCTCGGTCGCGGCCTCGATCCCGTACTGCGGGGTCAGTCCCCCGTTGCCGTCGGGCACGAAGGTCAGCACGGCGCCGACACGGTCGCTGGGCAGGGTCGCGACGGCCCCGTCGCGACCGCGGACCGTCACGTCGGCTGCGACGGCGGGGTCCGCGACGTCTCGCAGTGCGCGTTCGAGTCCCTCGGGCGTGACCGTCACCTCGACCGTCTCGACGGGGAACGCGACGTCGCCGAACGCCCAGCGTTCGGCGAACAGGTCTGCGGAGGCTTCCGCATCGAGCGTCTGCCCGGGCAGCGGCGGCACGGGCACCGGGGTCGCCCCGTCGAACACGAGGTTGCCCTCCCGTGGCGGCCGGTCGGCGACCGCGCGGACGCCGCCGATCGCCGCCGACAGCGCGGCGTCGTCGCGCGTCGACACGACGCCGATCTCGTTGCCGCCGCCGAAGAACGACGTCACGCGGGTGATCGGGTCGAGCGGCTGCGATCCG
>NZ_PCZU01000308.1:11218-11390 GCF_002887785.1 Rhodococcus sp. ENV425 | reverse complement strand
CCCGCCGATCTCGATGCCGGCGACGGTGACGCCGCGCGGCACGTTGCCCGACGAGACGGCGAGGTCGCCGACGTAGAGGGCGGCGAGCACGGCGGCGACGCCGCCGACCACCAGCGCGATGCGACGCCAGGGCGGACCGCCGTCGCGTCCGGGTCCGGCCTGCGCCGGCTCG
>NZ_PCZU01000308.1:11060-11157 GCF_002887785.1 Rhodococcus sp. ENV425 | reverse complement strand
GCCGGACTCGGGAGGTACGGTCGCCGGCCGAGGGGCCGCTTCCTGCTCGGTGGCCGGCTCCCGGGAGGCGTCGTCCGACAGGGTGGGGATGACCTCG
>NZ_PCZU01000308.1:10879-10994 GCF_002887785.1 Rhodococcus sp. ENV425 | reverse complement strand
GCCGGCGCGACGACGGGCAGCACGGCAGTGGGCGCCTCCCAGGGCGGCACGTCGGCGTCCGCCGGCGGTTCCGGCTCGGCGTCCGGGACCTGCTCGGGTGCCCCGGCAACGTCGC
>NZ_PCZU01000308.1:0-10783 GCF_002887785.1 Rhodococcus sp. ENV425 | reverse complement strand
GGCGTCCTGGGGCGTCGCCTCCGGCACAGGGACGGCGGACCGAACCTCGTCCTGGCCGTCCTCGGGGTCGTTCGTCCCGCTCTTGCCGCTCACCCATGTCCTTTCACCGGGGTGCGCCCCGGATCGGGCGCACCACTCGGTATCCAGCCTAATGTCGGGTTCCCGGCGCCCCCGAGCCGATGGGCGGTCCGAGCCCCCGCGGACAAGCGAAAGACCTCGCGTTGCCGCCAGGTCGGGGGTCAGGCAGCAACGCGAGGTCGACTGGTTTATCGGCGGCCCCGCCGGGGCGTTACAGACTTCCGGGATTTTTTCCGGACGGGGCCGCCGGGGTCGGCTCAGGCCTCGAGAATGGCGGTCACACCCTGCCCACCTGCGGCACAGATCGAGATGAGGCCCCGCACGGGCTTGCCGGTCTCCTGCCGCTTCTCATGCAGCATCTTCGCCAGGGACGCGACGATGCGGCCACCCGTCGCGGCGAACGGGTGCCCGGCCGCCAGCGACGAGCCGTTGACGTTGAGCTTGCTGCGGTCGATGGACCCGAGCGGAGCATCCAGACCGAGCCGGCCCTTGCAGTACTCCTCCGACTCGAACGCCTGGAGCGTGGCCAGGACGACGGAGGCGAACGCCTCGTGGATCTCGTAGAAGTCGAAGTCCTGCAGCGTCAGGCCGTTGCGCTTCAGCAGCCGCGGGATCGCGTAGGTGGGGGCCATGAGCAGGCCGTCGCCACCGTGGACGTAGTCGACCGCCGCGGTCTCCGAGTCCACGAGGTAGGCGAGCACGGGCAGCCTGCGCTCCGCAGCCCACTCCTCCGAGGACAGCAGCGCCGCCGACGCACCGTCGGTGAGCGGGGTCGAATTGCCCGCGGTCATGGTGGCGCCGCCGAGCTCGACGCCGAACACCGGCTTCAGGCCGGAGAGCTTCTCGACCGTCGAGTCCGGGCGCAGGTTGTCGTCGCGGGTGAGGCCGAGGAACGGGGTGACGAGGTCGTCGAAGAAGCCACGGTCGTAGGCGGCGGCCATGTTGCGGTGGCTCGCGGCGGCCAGCTCGTCCTGAGCCTCCCGGGCGATGCCGAACTCCTTGGCGGTGATCGCCGCGTGCTCGCCCATCGACAGTCCGGTGCGGGGCTCGCCGTTGCGGGGGATCTCGATGCCGAGCATCGACGGCCGGACCTGGCCGAGCAGCTTGACGCGGTCGCCGGTCGAGCGGGCCCGGTTGAGGGAGAGCAGGAACTCGCGCAGCTCGTTGTTGACGCCGATGGGGGCATCGGAGGTGGTGTCGACACCGCCGCCGATGCCGGCCTCGATGCGGCCGGCGGCGACGGCGTCACCGACGGAGATGATCGACTGCAGGCCGGTGCCGCAGGCCTGCTGCAGGTCCCAGGCGGGGGTGTGCGGGTTCAGCGCGCTGCCGAGTACGCACTCGCGGATCAGGTTGAAGTCGCGGCTGTGCTTGAGGACGGCCCCGCCGACGACGGCACCGAGCCGCTCGCCCTGGAGGTTGAACCGGCTCACCAGCCCGTCGAGCGTGGCGGTGAACATGTCCTGGTTCGACGCGCGGGCGTACGTGCGGTCCGACCGGGCGAAGGGGATCCGGTTGCCGCCGAGGATTGCGACACGGCGCAGCTGCGTGGAACGAGCGGTGGTGGTCACTGACGTCTCCCGGGATGCTGGTGGATACAGACTCTGGCTACTATTCTTACTCGCGAGTAAGTTCGTTGTCGACACCACACCGTCGGCCCCTCCCGACAATACCGACGTCCGAACCAGAGAAGGTGGAATCGTGGCTGAAACCAAGAGCGCCCCCGGCCTCTACGCCCAGTTGATCGGGTCCGCGCCCGGAGCATTCCTCGCCAAGCAGTTCGGCCTGCCGAAGCCGGAGAAGCTGCGCCGGTACGAGCCGGGTCAGCCGCCGCTGGCCGGCCCGCTGCTCGTCGGGGGCAACGGCCGCCTCGTCGAACCGATCCGCACTCTGCTGTCCGACTACCCGTTCGCCGATCCCGCCGACACCGCGTACGGGGCGCTCGTCTTCGACGCCACCGGCATCACGGACGTCGCGGGCCTCGAGCAGCTGTTCACCTTCTTCCAGCCCGCGATCAAGGGGCTCGGCCCGAGCGGGCGCGTCGTGGTGCTCGGCACCACCCCGGAGGAAGCCTCCTCCGTGGACGAGCGCATCGCCCAGCGCGCGCTCGAAGGCTTCACACGCAGCGTCGGCAAGGAACTGCGCCGCGGCGCGACGGCCCAGCTGGTGTACGTCTCCCCCGATGCCGCCACCGGCCTGTCCGGCCTCGAATCCACGCTGCGCTTCCTGCTGTCCGCGAAGTCCGCGTTCGTCTCCGGCCAGGTGATCCGCGTCGGTGCCGGCGACGCGAAGGCCCCCGAGTCGTGGGAGCGCCCGCTCGCCGGGAAGGTCGCCGTCGTCACCGGCGCGGCCCGCGGCATCGGCGCCACGATCGCCGAGGTACTCGCCCGCGACGGCGCGCACGTCGTCTGCGCGGACATCCCCGCGGCCGGCGACGCCCTCTCGCAGACCGCGAACAAGGTCGGCGGCGTCTCCCTCGCCCTGGACGTCACCGCCCCGGACGCGGGCGACAGGCTCGCCGAGTACCTGCTCGAGCGGCACGACGGCGCCGACATCATCGTCCACAACGCCGGCATCACCCGCGACAAGCTGCTCGCCAACATGGACGCCGCGCGGTGGAACGCCGTCATGGCCGTGAATCTGCTCGCCCCCCAGAAGATCACCGAGAAGCTGGTCGAGAAGGGCGCGCTGAAGGAGGGCGGCCGCGTGGTCGACGTGTCGTCGATCGCCGGCATCGCCGGCAACCGCGGCCAGACCAACTACGGCGCGTCCAAGGCGGGTGTCATCGGGATGGTGCAGGCCACCGCGCCCGTGCTGGCCGAGAAGAACATCACCATCAACGCCGTCGCCCCCGGCTTCATCGAGACGGCCATGACCGCAGCGATCCCGGTGGCCACCCGCGAGGCCGGTCGCCTCATGAGTTCGCTGCAGCAGGGCGGGCAGACCGTCGACGTCGCCGAGACCGTCGCCTGGTTCGCCAACCCGGCGTCGAGCGCGGTCACCGGCCAGGTCGTGCGCGTGTGCGGCCAGTCCATGCTGGGGGCGTGATGGCTGTCGTCGAACTCTCCTCGCGCCCTTCGACTCTCGACGTCTACGCGCGGGCGGCGCTCTCGGCGCTGCCCGTGGTGGGCGCCTCGGGCGACCGCCTGCCCGACGACACCCTCGTACTGCGCGGCCTGCGCGTCGACCCGGACAACCTGGCCGAGTACACGAAGGTGTGCGGACTGCGCTTCGGCGACACGCTCCCGCTGACGTACCCGTTCACGCTGACGTTCCCCGTCGTGATGAAGCTGATGGTGTCGAAGGGCTTTCCCTTCGCCGCCGTCGGTTCCGTCCATGCCGAGAACGTGATCGAGCAGGTGCGGCCCGTGTCCGTGACCGAGCCGCTGGATCTGAGGGTGCATGCCGAGAACCTGCGGGAGCACCGCAAGGGCCTGCTCGTCGACCTGGTGAGCGAGATCAGCGTCGGCCGGGAGCTGGTGTGGCGGCAGACGTCGTCGTTCCTGCACCAGCAGCGCACCTCGCTGTCGGATCAGCCGAAGCCCGAACCGAAGGCCGAGGAGATCCCTCCGGTGCCGACGTCGACGCTGCGAGTGGACCAGAAGACGATCGACCGCTACGCATCGGTCTCGGGTGACCGCAACCCGATCCACGTCTCCCGGCTCGGCGCCAAGGCGTTCGGGTTCCCGAAGCCCATCGCGCACGGCATGTGGAGCGCGGCCGCGGCACTGCGAGCCGTGGAGGGCCGCATCCCGTCGCGCGCGACGTACTCGGTCCGGTTCGGCAAGCCGGTCCTGTTGCCCGCGACCGTGAACCTCTACGCCGCACGCGCCGCCGACGGCTGGGATCTGGCGCTGCGCCACCCGAAGAAGGGCTACCCGCACCTCACCGCCACCCTGCGCTGAGAGCGGCTGCGCCGCAATCGCTCCGAGCGAATGTATCGTCGACTCCCACTGAGGAGATCAACGATACATTCGCTCGGGCGGGGGCGGGGACGGGCTCGGGGGGCGGGGGCGGGGCGGGCTCGGGGGGCGGATCAGCCGGCGAGCAGAGCGTCCATCTGACCGACGGCGAGCCGCAGCCCTTCTTCCATACCCATGCCGGCCAGTTGCTCCATCTGTTCCCGGGACGCGAACGCGGAAAGAATCCGCATCCGGGTGCCGCCGTCGTGCTCGACGAGCTGCATCCGCACCGTGGTGGTCGGCATCTCGAGGTTCGGCGTCCCGTCCTCGTCGGCGAACCCGTCGGTGAATTCCAGGGACTCGGGCGGCGCGACCGCGGTGACGTTCCACCAGCCGCGGTACTTGTCCCCCTCGGGACCGGTCATGAAGTAGGTGACGGTGCCACCCGGGACCAGATCGTGCTGCTCCACGGTCGCCGGGTGGGTCGGCGGTCCCCACCACCGCTCCAGCTGCCGGGGGTCGGCCCACAACTGCCACACCCGTTCGAGCGGTGCGCGGAAGTCGGCGATCAAGGTCAGGGTCAGGCTGTCGAAGTCCTTCTCGACGCTGGTCACGCTCATCGTTGTCGTCCTTTCCTCGGGTCGTTCCGGGCCGGATCCGGTTCCTCGGTGAGCAGGGCCGACATCCGATCCACTCGTTCCCGCCAGGCGCCCTCGAGCTGGTCGAGCACCCGCCGGGCCGTATCGATCGCGTCCGGGTCGGTGTGCACGAGTTGCTCCCGTCCGCGTCGTTCCTTCCTGACGAGGCCGGCCCGTTCGAGTACCGCCACGTGCTTCTGCACCGCGGCAAAGCTCATGGGATAGGCCTCGGCCAGCCGCGAGACCGACGCCGCGGTCCGCGCGCAGCGATGCAGGATGTCCCGTCGGGTGGCGTCCGCCAGGGCGTGGAACAGCTCGTCCACCGCGTCTTCACGAATCCGATCTACAACCATTTGGTTGTAGATTAGCCGCACACCCCCCGCCTGTAAAGGAGTCGGCGTCGACGGCGGAAACGGACAACCCCGCCGGCGCGACGAGCGTTTTACAAATTACGATGTTTTGTCTACCGCTGAGACCAAATGTCCTGTACTGTCCACATCACAGTGAGCTGGCTCATACCGGCTCCTCGAACTGGACGCTTCACGGGACAGGGAGGTCGAACGGTGACGACGTCGGACATCGGGCGGTACGCGCAGGCGCCGGTGGAACAGTGGCGCGATCGCAAGCGGTATCTGTGGCTCATGGGGCTGATCCCGCCCACGGCGATCTTCCTCGCGACCGCACTGATCTGGGGATTCAACCAACTCGGCTGGACCGCGGTCTCGCCGATGTGGTGGTGGATCGGTCCCCTTCTGGTGTACGTGCTGCTGCCGATCCTCGACCGGTTCTTCGGCCCCGACGGGCAGAACCCGCCGGACGAGGTGATGGAGATGCTCGAGAACGACAAGTACTACCGGTACTGCACCTACGCCTACATCCCGTTCCAGCTGGCCAGTCTCGTCTTCGCCTGCTACCTGTGGTCGACCGGGAACCTGTCCTGGCTGGGGATCGACGGCGGCCTGGGGCTGATCTCGAAGATCGGCCTGGCGTTCAGCGTCGGCGTGATGGGTGGTGTCGGGATCAACACCGCCCACGAGCTCGGCCACAAGAAGGACGACCTCGAACGGTGGCTGTCGAAGATCACCCTGGCCCAGACCTTTTACGGCCACTTCTACATCGAGCACAACCGCGGCCACCACGTGCGGGTGTCGACCCCGGAGGACCCGGCTTCGGCCCGCTTCGGCGAATCGTTCTGGACGTTCCTGCCGCGCAGCGTGTGGGGCAGCCTGAAATCCTCGTGGGAACTCGAGAAGACCCGCCTGCAGCGCCTCGGCAAGAGCCCGTGGACCCTGCGTAACGACGTCCTCAACGCGTGGGCGATGTCGGTGGTCCTGTTCGGTGTGCTCGTCGCGGTGTTCGGCCCGGTGATCATCCCGTTCCTGATCCTGCAGGCCGTCTACGGCTTCTCCCTGCTCGAGACGGTGAACTACCTCGAGCACTACGGGCTGCTGCGGCAGAAGACCGCCACCGGCCGGTACGAGCGCTGCACCCCTGCGCACAGCTGGAACTCCGACCACATCGTCACCAACATCTTCCTGTACCACCTGCAGCGGCACAGCGATCACCACGCGAACCCGACCCGCCGCTACCAGACCCTGCGGAGCATGGACGGCGCCCCCAACCTGCCCAGCGGCTACGCGAGCATGATCGGGCTCGCCTACATCCCGCCGCTGTGGCGCAAGGTGATGGACCACCGCGTCGTCGAGCACTACGACGGCGACATCACCCGCGCCAACATCCAGCCGAGCAAGCGCGGCAAGGTCCTCGCCGAGTACGGGGCGCAGTGATGGCCGCCTACGAGTGCCCGGTGTGCAACTACGTCTACGACGAGACCGCAGGCGCGCCCCGCGAGGGTTTCCCCGCCGGCACACCCTGGGACGCGATTCCCGACGACTGGTGCTGCCCCGACTGCGGGGTCCGCGAGAAGATCGACTTCGAAGGACGCTGACATGACCACGAACTACAAGCTCTTCCGTTGCCTGCAGTGCGGATTCGAATACGACGAGGCCGAGGGCTGGCCGGAGGACGGCATCGCCCCCGGCACCCGGTGGGACGAGATCCCCGACGACTGGTCCTGCCCGGACTGCGGCGCCGCCAAGTCCGATTTCGAGATGGTCGAGGTCAGCCGGACATGACCGAGACGATCGTCGTCGTCGGCACCGGGGTGGCCGGCGCGACCGCCGCACAGACCCTGCGCAAGGAGGGCTTCGCCGGACGTGTCGTGCTGATCGGCGAGGAGGCCGCTCTGCCCTACCGGCGGCCGGTGCTGTCGAAGGACCTGCTCGCCGGCAGCATCACCGCGGAGCGGGCACAGCTCGAACCGGCCGGCTACTGGGCCGACCACGACATCGACCTGCGCACCGAGACCCGCGTCGTCGAACTCGACCCACTGCGTCGCCGGCTCCGGCTGTGGGACAACGAGATTCTCGACTACGACGCGGTGATCCTGGCGACGGGCGCCCGCGCCCGCCACCTGGACCACGACGGCGGGGACAGGGTGCTGAGCCTGCGCACGGCCGAGAACGTCGCCCCGCTGCGGGCCGCGATCGAGGCGCACCGTTCGCTCCTCGTCGTCGGCGCCGGCCTGATCGGCTGCGAAGTCGCTTCCACCGCAAGGGAACTGGGAGCCGAGGTCACCGTGCTCGAGAGCGCGCCGTCGCCGCTCGCCCGCATCGTGCCGCCCGCCGTCGCCGAGATGTACGTCGGCCTGCACGCCGAACGCGACGTGCCCGTCCACACCGGCGTCGCGCTGCGCTCCCTCACCGGCGACGACGACGGGGTGCATGCCACCGCCGAGGACGGGCGCGCCTGGACGGCCGGCGCCGCCCTCGTCGCGGTGGGCTCGGTGCCGGACACCGCGCTCGCCCGCGCGGCCGGGCTGACCGTCGGCGACGGCATCGTCGTCGACGAGGCCTACCGCACCTCCGCCGCCGGGGTCTACGCCGCGGGCGACGCGATCGAGCAGCCCAACCCGGTGCTCGGCGGCCGGCACCGCACGGAGAACTGGAACAGCGCCCGGGCCCAGGGCATCGCCGCCGCGAAGTCCGTCCTCGGGCAGCCGCTCGGCGCCGCGGAGGTGCCGTGGGGCTGGTCCAACCAGTACGGGCACAACCTGCAGTTCGCCGGCTGGTCCCGCCACGACGACGACTACGTGGTGCGCGGGTCGATCGAGGGCCGGGACTTCACGGCCCTCGCGCTGCGCGGCGACCGGCTGGTGGGGGCGATCGCCCTCGGCCGCCCGAAGGACATCCGCATCGTGCGGCAGCTCGTTGCCGCCGGCGCGGCGGTCGATCGCGGCGCGCTCGCGGACGAGTCCGTCGCACTGGGCGACGTCGCGGGTCGGCGCGCGGCGGCCACGCCGGCATCGCTGTAGCGGGCCGCTCAGCCTTGGTGGTCGGTGCGCTTCTTACCAGCCAGACCGCGCCAGGCCAGGTTCTCGAGCAGATCGGCGGCCTTCTCCACGTCGATCTCGCCGCCGGCGATGCGGTCGGCGACGGCCTCACCGGCGCCGACGAGCGCAACGGCCATGATGGCGAAGTCGGTTCCCGGCTCCGGGTCGCGCGTGCTCGATTCGAGCAGGTGCGCGGTGAGCTCGATGAGCCGGTCCCGGCTGCTGCGCACCTGCCCGGCGAACGCCTGCTGGGACATCGCCTGGCGGTAGAGCACCATCCACGAGTTGCGGTGGGCGTCGACGAACCCGAGGAACGACTCGAGCGCCACCCGCAGCTGATCGCGCGGCGTGAGCCCGGGATCACCGGCGGGCGTCAGGGCCTCGACGAACCGCTGCCCCTCCCGGCTGATGCACGCGGCGAACAGTTCGTCCTTCGAGCCGTAGTACAGGTAGAGCATCGGCTTGGAGATCTGGGCCCGGGCCGCGATGGCGTCCATCGAGGTATTGTGAAACCCGTTCTCGGAGAAAACCTCCACGGCGGCGTCCAGCATCTGCTGTTCCCGCACCGCGCGAGGCAGTCGCTTGGTACCGCCGGCCATGTCTCCTCCAAGTCCCGATGCTCCCAGCTCCTTACTCTAGAGTAAGGAGCTGGTTTCCGACGCCGATTCAGCAGTCCAGCGCGCCCTTGGCGCGCGCGACGGTGCGCACCGCGTCGTCCACCCGCGCGGCCGGCAGCGCTCCCGTCGCCACGGCCTGTTCGAGATGGTCGAGCACCCGCGGGACGTCGTCGGTGGTCAGCCACAACGCCTGGTCCACCCCGGCGGCGAGCGCCGCCTGCACCGCTTCGGTGATGTCGTACGTGTCGGTGATGGCCCGCATGCCCGACAGGTCGTCGGTGAAGACCACCCCGTCGAACGGCGGGGCACCGTAACCGGTTCCGGACCGCAGCAACTGCACCGCCTGCGGGCTGATGCTCGCCGGCAGTCCCTCGGTCAGCCCCGGCACGTCGAGGTGCCCGAGCATCACCGCGACCCCGGAATCCACGAGCTCCCGGTACGGCACCAGGTCCACCTGCTGCAGCTGGTCGAGCGGCGGCGCGGTGACCGCACCGGTGTGCGAGTCGCCCGACGCCGAACCGTGGCCCGGGAAGTGCTTGAGCACCGGCAGGATTCCCGCGTCGCGCAGGCCCCGCGCATAGGCGCCGGCGTACTGCACCACCACCTGCGGATCGTCGGAGAAGGAGCGGTCGCCGATCACCGAGTCGTCCGGCTGGCTGCTCACGTCCACGTCCGGCGCGAAGTCGACGGTGACGCCCAGCTCGCGGAGCTCGCGGCCCCGCTCGAGCGCCATCCGGTACGTCTCCTCGACGGTCATCGTCTGCGCCGTCACCCGCGCCGACGGATCGGGACCGAACAGCGCCCCCACGCGCGAGACCCGGCCGCCCTCCTCGTCGATGGTGACCATCAGCGGCAACCGGCTCGCCGCCACCACCTGCGGGATCTCCCGGTTGGCCAGCATCGACACGTCGGTCCAGCTGCCGACGAAGATCCCGCCGATCTGTTCGGACCGCACCGCCTCGAGGGCGTCGGCGGTGCCGGTGACACCGACGTTGAGCAGCTGGGCGAGCCGCTGCCGCACCGTCAGCGACGCGAGCAGCTCGTCGCCGCAGGACGGTGCGGGTGACGCGGTCGCCATCGGGGCGGGCGACGGCGACTGTGCGACGGTCGACGTGGCCTGCGACGTCGCGGCGGCCGTGGGCTCCGGAGTCCGGGGCGCGTCCTGTCCCCCGCACCCGGCGACGGCGAGGACAGCCGCGACCGCGACGGTGAGGGTGTGACGGATCCGCATGGCCACCGACGGTAGCCGACCACCGCCGCGCCTGCCCCGACGACCCGCGGCGACGGGTAAAGTGCCCCCCAAGGACCGCCACGACAGCAGGGGACGCGTGATGCCCGCAGATCTCATCCTCATCGCCTACGACGGCTCCGAGAACGCCAAGCGGGCCGTGCGGTATGCGGGGCGATTCCTCGCCTCGTGCCGCGCCGTCGTCGTCACGGCCTGGGAACCGATGGTCCGTCAGGCCGCCCGCATGTCCGGGCTGTCGGGGGTGATGCAGCCGGAGTGGGTACCCGACGAGGAAACCGAGGACGTGGCCCTCACCGACGCGAAGGTGATCAACGCGGAGGGACTCGAACTCGCCCGCTCCGCCGGCCTCGCCGCGGAGGGCCGCACCCTCGAGGTGGTCAGTGCCGTGTGGACCGCGATCGTCGAGGCCGCCGACGAGCTGAACGTCGACATCATCGTCACCGGCACCCGCGGCACCACGGGCCTGCGCTCGCTGCTGCAGTCGTCGGTGGCCGACCACGTGCTGCGCCACAGCCATCGGCCCGTGCTGATCGTCCCCCCGGGGCGCTAGCCGCGGCGCGTACCGGGCGCGGGCGGGGGATATCGTCGACCCACCATGGACGGTTTCCTGCTCTCCCGCGCCGATCGCACCGTGCACACCACCGGGACGCGCCGCCGGTTCACCGACGTCGCCGAGGCCTCTTTCGCGTTGCGCCGCGGCGAGGCCGACCTGATCGTGGGCGCGCTGCCCTTCGATCCCGAGCGCCCCGCCGCGCTGACCCAGCCGGAGACCGCCGACGTGACCGACGCGGCGTGGCAGCCACCGGACGCCCTGCCCGCCCTGCCGGCGGTGCGGATCGCCGCGCAGACCCCGGCGCCGCAGCAGCACGTCGCGCGGGTCGCGGCGCTGCGCGACCGGCTCGGCCGCG
>NZ_PCZU01000059.1:17285-23289 GCF_002887785.1 Rhodococcus sp. ENV425 | reverse complement strand
GTCCGTCGCCGGACGGGGGGACGTGGTGGTGTCTTCGTTCTTCGGATCCGGCACGCGATCCCCCTTGCTGGACGGACGGCTGTTCTCCCGGGCAGCCTATCGACCGTCTTCGGGCGGTGGGCACAATGGTGGCCATGACGTCTTTCGGTGACCTTCTCGGACCCCAACCCACCCTGCTGCCCGGCGACGACGAGGCGGAGTCGGCGCTGCTGAACCACGAGGACCCGGCGAAGGTGGCCGCCGATCACCCGACCGCGTCGATCGCCTGGGCATACCTGGCCGAAGCCGCCCTTGGGCGCGGCGAGACGATCGCGGCCTACGCCTACGCCCGCACCGGCTACCACCGCGGTCTCGACCAGTTGCGCCGCAACGGCTGGAAGGGCTTCGGTCCCGTGCCGTTCGACCACGAACCGAACCGGGGCTTCCTGCGGTGCGTCGCGACGCTGGCCCGTGCGGCGAAGGAGATCGGCGAGGCCGACGAGCATGCCCGCTGCCTCGACCTGCTCGAGGACTGCGACCCGCGCGCCGCCGAAGCACTTGGCGTCGATTAGTCCCCGGTTACCCACCAGGGTGGGCACGCGCCGGCGGCTGCGCACGTCGGGGCTCCGCCTGCGTTCCTCGGCGCTGCCGATCCTGCAGTGCGCGCTGGCAGCGGGCATCGCCTGGTGGGTCGCCACGGGGCCGGTCGGGCACGAGCAGCCGTTCTTCGCGCCCATCGCGGCGGTGGTGTCGCTCGGGCTGTCACTGGGTGCGCGGATGCGACGGTCGGTCGAACTCGTCTGCGGTGTCACCGTGGGCATCGGTGTCGGCGACCTGATCATCTCGTTCATCGGTAGCGGCCCGTGGCAGATCGCGCTCGTCGTCGCGATGGCGATGGGCACGGCGGTCGCGCTCAACAGCGGCCCGATCTTCTCCATGCAGGCCGGGAACTCGGCGGTGCTGGTGGCGACCCTGATCCCGCCCGGCGGGTCCGGGGGTATCGACCGAATGGTCGACGCCCTCATCGGCGGGCTGGTCGGCATCGCCGTCGTCGCCGTCATCCCCACCCACCCGGTGCGCCGGGCGCGGCGGGAGGCGGCGAACGTGCTGTCCACCACGGCGGACGTGCTGCGCAAGGTCGAGGCCGGCCTGGTCGAGAACAACCCGAAACCCATCGAGGCGGCCCTCAGGGAGGCCCGGGCCACGCAGTCGGCGATCGACGCGATGCGCGCCAACATCTCCGGCGGCAAGGAGGTGAGCCGCATCTCGCCGCTGTACTGGAACAGCCGGCCCCGGCTCGAGCGCCTCATGGCCGCGGCGGACCCGATCGACAACGCCATGCGCAACACGCGGGTGCTGGCGCGCCGGTCGCTCTCGCTCGTGCGCGACGACGAGATCCTCGACCCGCGGCTGGTGCGGCGCATCGAGGACCTGGCCGGGGCGGTGGACGTGCTGCGGCTGATGGTCCTCGCCGAGCCGGGGGAGCAGCCCGATCAGGCGGAGGCGGCCCGGGTGCTGCGCAGCGTGGCCCGGGAGATGAAGCCGGACCTCGTGGCGGGGGCGGGCCTGTCCTCGACGGTGGGGTTCGCGCAGATTCGTTCGCTGATCGTGGACCTGCTGCAGGTGGCCGGCCTCGAGCGGGTCTCGGCGATCGCCACGCTGCCCCCGACGGTGGAGCATCCGGCGTATCCCCCCGAGTCCTGAGCGGCTCCCCTCTCCGTTGAACATATGCGTATGTCTGCATATGATTGCCGAAACTTCGGAGGGAGGACCATGGGCGTCGGACACGGCCACTCGCACGGCCATTCCGGGACGAGCACTCCCGGCGGGGCCGGCCCGTCGAAGGGACGGCTGTGGCGGATGGCGATCGCCCTCGTCGTCCTGGTCGCGTTCCTGATCCTCGAGACGGGCGTCGCCCTGTGGATCGACTCGCTGGCCCTGCTCGCCGACGCCGGCCACATGCTCACCGACGTGGTGGGCATGTCCATGGGCATGGTCGCGTTGATCCTGGCCCGGCGGGGCAGCACGGCGGCCGCGCGCACCTTCGGGTGGCACCGCGCCGAGGTACTCGCCGCCATGGCGAACGCCGCGCTGCTGCTAGCGGTGGCGGTGTGGGTGTTCTACGAGGCGATCCGCCGCATCGGTGACGCCCCGGAGATCCCCGGGACGGCGCTGGTGGTCACCGCGGCGGCCGGCCTGGCCGCCAACCTCGTCGTCATGCTGCTCCTGCGGGCCGACGCCAAGGACAGCCTCGCCGTGCGCGGCGCCTACCTCGAGGTGCTCGCCGACGCGGTCGGCAGCGTCGGGGTGCTCGTCGCCGGTGCCCTCGTGCTGCTGTTCGACTGGAGCCTCGCCGACGTCGTCGTCGGCGTCCTCATCTCCCTGTGGGTGGTGCCGCGGGCGGTGCGCCTGGCCGCGGCGTCGCTGCGCATCCTCACCCAGGCTTCGCCCGCCCACCTCGACGTCGAGGGGGTGCGCGCCGACCTGTCCGCCCTGCCCGGCGTCACCGGCGTCCACGACCTGCACGTGTGGACCCTTACCACCGGCATGGACGTCGCCACCGTGCACCTGATCAGCGACCACGACGGGCAGTGGGTGCTCGAGTCGGCCCGCGCCGTCCTCACCTCCCACGGGCTCGAGCACGCCACCGTCCAGGTGGAGACGACCGTCAACGGGCGGCGCTGCGAGGAGAACGTCACCTGGTAGGGCCGAGGCTGCTCACGCCAGGGAGGGCTCCCGTAGGCGGGTGACGCCGTCGACCACCAGCGAACACAGGACGAACACGGCTGCGGCGAACACGGTGGTGCCGATCACCACGGGGAAATCCCCCTCGAGCGCCGCCGTGATCGCCAGTCGGCCCACGCCGTCCAGGCCGAAGATCGTCTCGGTCACGATCGCCCCACCCATGATCGCCGCAAGCTCGAGACCGCCCAGGGTGATCACCGGGTTCAACGCCGCATCCAACCCGTGCCGGTAGTGGACGGCGTTCTCCGACAGTCCTTTCGCCCGCGCAGTCCGGATGTAGTCGGCGTCGAGGACTTCGAGCATCGACCCACGCACCACCCGCTGGAAGATGCCGATCTCCGCGATGGTCAGTGTCAGCCAGGGCAGCAGCAGGTGCCGTGCCCACTCGAACGGGTTCTCCGCGAACGGCACGTACCCGCTGCTGGGAAAGAGATACAGCCCGTGGGTCGACAGCGTGAAGAACAGAAAATACGACAGCAACATGCCGGTGAGAAACGTCGGCAGCGACAATGCGACGTAGGACAGGGCAGACAGGCCGTGATCGACTGCCGAGCCCGGCCGGCGGGCGGCTTCGACGCCCAGCACGATCGAGAGCGTCATCCAGATCACCAGGGCGCCCAAGGCCAGGGAGACGGTCACCGGCACCTTCGACAGGATCAGGTCCGTCACCGGTGTCTGCTGCCGGAACGAGTACCCGAGGGCGGGTGGCCAATGGGCGAGTCCCATCGGCGCGCCCTGGATGTCCGGGCCGCGGAGCAGGTAGTTCTTCAACTGCACGTACCACGGTTCGTGCAGGCGCAAGGCGCGGGCCACCGCGTCGATGCTCTCCTGAGTGGCGTTGCGCGGCGCGAGCATCGTCGCGGGATCCCGATAGGCGACGCGTGTGATCGCGAAGGCGGCGAGCAGCACGAGCAGGAGCGTGGTCGCCGATCGGGTGACGAGAGCGAGAAATTGCCGGAACATCGATCTCACCGCTTTCCGGGGTCGAGGACGTTGCGCAGGCCGCTGCTGAACGTGTTGAAGCCGAGCACGACGACGAACAGGGCCACGGCGGGACCGAGGAGATACCAGGGCTGTACCTGATAGATCGAGGTGCGTTGGGCGTCGGCGATCATGTTTCCCAGACTCGGCGTCGGGGCTTGGATACCGACCCCGAGGAACGACAGCGTGGCCTCGGCGACGATGTTGGTGGGCAACTGCACGGCCCAGTACACCGCGATCACCGGCACGACGTTCGGGAGGATCTCCCGGAACAGGATGTACCGCCGGCCCGCCGCGAGGGTCACCGCTGCGTCGACGAACGGCTGCGACCGCAGCGCCACCGCCATGCCCCGGCTCAGGCGCGCGAAGAACGTCCACGAGAACGCGGAGATGATCGCGATCACCACCAGGACCGGGCTGATGACCGGTCTGCCGTCCCCGCCTCGGTTGAGTGCCAGCAGGCTCAGCGCGGTCACGACGAACGGAAACGACAACACCACGTCGATGACCTGACCTGTCACCCGATCGAAGGCGCCTCCCATGAACCCCGACGTGAGACCGACGACCGTCCCGATCACCATCGCCAACGTGGTGGCGGGAATCCCTACGAGCAACGAGATCTGCGCGCCGTACAGCGTGCGCACCAGCACGTCGCGCCCTTCCCCGTCGGCACCGAGCCAGAACCCGAAGGACGGTCCGACCGGTATGCCGGATGCGTCCAGGGCCTCCTGCCGGAACTGTTCCGTGGGTCCATGCCCCACGACCGCAGCGACGAGCGGTGCCGCCGCAGCGGCCACGATCACCAGCAGCACCGTCCATGCTCCGAACCGAGCGGAGTGGTCCTGCATCAGTGCGCGGATCGCCTCGCCGCGGGACACCGGTGGGGCTTCGGCGTCCACGGCGCCGAGGCCGACGAGCTTCGTCCACGGTTCAGGCATCGACGGTGTCCCTTCGAGCGTGGCCGGGGACGGCACTCAACAGGGTGCGGGTGTACTCGTGCCGGGGCGCGGCGAAGATCTCGTCGGTGTACCCCTGCTCGACGATCATGCCGTCGCGCAGGACAGCGACCCGATCGCACAGCGCGGACACGACGCCGAGGTCGTGCGAGACGAACAGCAGTGAGGTTCCCTGCTCGTCGCGCAAGGCGCGGAGCAGGTCGACGATCTGCCGAGCGGTCGACATATCCAGCGCCGAGACCGGTTCGTCGGCGACGATCAGGGCCGGATCCAGCGCGAGAGCCCGGGCGAGCGCGACACGCTGGCGCTGACCACCGGACAGCTGTGCCGGATATCGGGCTGTGAATCCGCCGGGAAGGCCCACGCGCGCGAGTAATTCGCCGATTCTTCGCCGGATCTCGACCGGGGTGAACTCCCCCGCCAGCTCGAACGGTGCGGTGAGGATCTCGCTGATGCTGCGCCGCGGGTTCAGGCTGCCGTACGGATCCTGGAACACCATCTGGATCGACCGACGCACGTGCGGCTCCACCGCGACGCGCTGCCGTCCCGGACGCACATACGGAGAGCCGCGAAAATGCAGGATGCCCGAGTCGGCGGTCTCGAGCCCCGCGACGATGCGGCTGAGCGTGGACTTGCCGGAACCGGATTCGCCTACCAGGCCCACGATTTCGCCTTCACCGATGCACAGGTCGACGTCGGCGAGCACCTGATGGCGTCTGCGGCCTCCGGTGCGGAAACTCTTCGAGACATTCTCGGCCCGCAGTAGTTCGGCGCGGTGCGGCCGCGCACCGACGGGTGGGGCCACCGGCCGGTGCCGGGCCGCGAGCAGGGCCTCGGTGTAGCGGTGCGCGGGTGCGGTGTACACCCGATCCGCCGGGCCGGCTTCGACGACCTGCCCGCGGTGCATGACCACCACGTCGTCCGCGACGTCCGACACCAGGGCGAGGTCGTGACTGACCAGCACGAGCGCCATATGATGGTCCTGCCGAAGGCGTTGCAGCAGACCAAGAATCGCGGACTGTACCGTCGCGTCCAGGGCTGTGGTCGGTTCGTCGGCGATGACGAGCTGCGGATCGTTCGCGATCGCGATCGCAATCATCACCCGTTGGCGCATGCCGCCGGAGAAGTGCACGGGGTAGTCGTCGATCCGGTCCCGCGCGCGGGCGATGCCCACCTCGTCGAGGAGTTCGACGACGCGGCGTCGCAGCGTCGCGCGGTCGACGCGCCTGTGCGCGGTGATGGCCTCGCCGATCTGTCGGCCGACCGGCATGAGTGGATGCAGGTTGCTCAGCGGATCCTGGAATACGAACCCGATGTCGCGGCCACGGAGCGCGCGCAACTGC
>NZ_PCZU01000059.1:0-17260 GCF_002887785.1 Rhodococcus sp. ENV425 | reverse complement strand
GCAGGGCGCGGCCCTGCACCACGGCACCGGACCCGAGCAGCCCGGTGGCTGCGAGCAGTGACACGCTCTTGCCCGATCCGGACTCACCCACGATCCCGAGCGTCCGGCCCGCCTCGACCGCGAACGACACGTTCCGCACCGCGGTTCCGGACCGGAACGACACGGTGAGGTTCTCGACGCTCAACACGGACATGTCAGGCTCCGGGCCGGATCGCGATGTTGGTGAAGTCCGCCTGGGCCGGGAGCGACGCCCACGTCCAGTTGGTCACGCGATCGGACGAGATGAGGTTCTTGCGCTTTTCGAACAGCGGAATCCACGGCAGGTCGGTGGAGACGACCCGATCGGCCTCCGCCCAGATCGGCCCGGGGTCGACGGACGGGAAGGCCTGCCGGGCGAGTTCGTTGAGCCGATCGTTGCTGTAGCAGATGGCGTTGACGTTGCCCTTGCCGCACGGCGACGCCTCGGAGTTCAGCCAGCCGCCGAGCAGCATCCGGGTCGAGCGGCCCTGCCAGTCTGGGGTGAACGAACCGCTCAGGGCCACGTCGTAGCGGCTGCCGGGGTCCTGCAGGTAGGCCGAGTACTCGGTGCCGGGAAGTGCGGTGAGGTTCAGGGTGATGCCGGCCGCTGCCACGTCTTCCTTCAGGGTGACCGCGATGCTCTCGAACTGCACGGTAGACCGGTAGACCGCGTCGAGGGTGAGGCCGTCGGGATATCCGGCCTCGGCCAGCAGTTGCCGCGCCTTGGCCGGGTCACCCTTGCTCCCCGGCGTCGCATACGGGTCGAACGGCTCGTGTCCGAGCAGGGTGGAGGTGACGATCTGACCGTTCGGCTTCGCGGCGATCGGGCCACCCTGTCCCTGAACGAGATTCGCCTTGTCGACGGCATAGGCCAGGGCCTGCCGCACTCGTGGGTCTCGCAGCGCGGTGGCGCCGGGGAACGTCGCCTCGGGCTTGGCGTTGAGCACGATGAAGTTGGCCGCGCCGCTGTCGGAGGTGTGCAGGTTGGGATTGTTCGTCGATGCGTACTGGTTCAGCACGGCGCGTGGCGGGACGTCCATGTACAGGGTGAGGTCCGCCTCGCCCGACTGCACCTTCTGCACCACGCTGTCCTCGCTGTTGGCCGTGAAGTCGATCGCGATCTCGTCGACGTAGGCTTTGCGGGCCGGATCGGCGTCGTGGTTGTACCCCTCGACCTTCTTCAGGATCAACTGCTGGCCCGGCTGGTACGTGTCGATCCGGTACGGGCCGGACGACGGGAAGTTCTGCCGGAACTCGAGCGAGTCGCCGAAGTACTTCGACGCGACCTCCGGCGGTAGCGGAGTTACGAAGTTCATGGTGAGGATGTCGAGGAAATCGTACGACTTGGCCGGCGCGGTGATGACCAGTGTCTTGTCGTCGAGGGCACGCACGCCCGAGATGTCGTGCGTGTCGATGAACCGCTTGGACGCGGCGAGGTCCCCGGTGGGCTCCTTCGCGAACTCGCTGCAGAACTGCGTGAAGCCCTCGAAGATCAGGTGGAAGTAGTTGACGGCCGCCACCTGCTTGTTCGGGTCGCAGAACCTCTCGATCGCGTAGACGAAGTCGCCGGCGACGATCTCGCGGGTCGAAGACCCCGAGTAGGTGATGCCGTCGCGCAGGTGGAAGGTGTAGGTCCGGCCGTCCTCGCTCACGTCCCAGGACTCGGCGAGGTCGGGGGTGAGTTCGGTATCGTCCTTCAGTTCGTTCGCCGAGCCGGGGAACGTCACGAGCTGCCGGGTGATGGCGCGCTGCACGGCCCAGGCGTTCGTGTCGTACCCGGTCAGGGGATCGAGCGAGTCCATGTCGGAGGCCAGCGACGCGATCCGCAGCGTTCCGCCGGCGACGATGTCGCCGTCGGCGGCGCGGTTCGCCGGGGCGGTGCCGGTGCAGGCAGCGACAAGCACTGCAGCGAGCGCGGTGACGGCGATGCCAGCGCCACGCAGGGTGCGTGACGCCGGTCGGCGGGGTGTTCTCACAGGTGTCCTTCGGTGTAGCGGGCGGGAGTACGGTGGGGATCTCAGAAATTCGTCCCGGCGAACGCCGCCAGGTCGGTTCCGAAGCTCCGGTCGGCCGAGGCAATCGCGCCGGCGGAACGGGCCCGGACTGTTCCGGATGCGGCGAGCTGGTGCCATCGCACGCCACCGAGGAGCGCGCCGCTCAACGTCGCGACATCGGTTTCGAGATCGACGTCCGGTTCGATGCGGTGCGCGACTGTCTCCACGTCCCCTCCGGAGACGCGATATGTCCCGGTGTTTGCGGGGAGGAGGTGGTCGTGGACGCCGATGACGAGGGTCTCGCCGCCGGCATACGCACGAGCGCCGAGCGCCGTCCCGACATCGAGAATCCTCAGCCAGGTCTCGTCCCTGAGCCCGGTTGTCCGGGCCCCTCTCGGATCGGTGAGCAGCCACGGCAGCGACGAGTCGACCGGAAGGGTCGGGAAGATGATCCGGTCGACGAGATCGAGGTTCCAGAGGAACCGGACGATGCCGACGAACGTGTCTCGCGACGGAGCGTGAAGGTCGTCGACGACGACTGTGCGCTCGGTGCCGCCGAACCAGGCCTCCGTACCGATCGGGTGGTAGCGGACGAAGCCGGTCTCGGAGCCCTCGGATCCGGCGAGAGCGACGTAGGCGGGCCCCTGCGCGGTGGCCGCCCTCATCTCCTGGGCCGCCCACCACACCGGTGGTCTGGTGATCGCTCCTGGGCGCGGGTCCGCGTTGCGTGCATGGATACCGGGCAGAACGTCCCACGCGCCGGCCGGGTCGACGAGACGTACCCGATCACCGGCCGGGTCATCGGAGCGTAGGGCACCGCGGCGGGTGTCCACCTCGACGGCGGCCGCCCGGCTGGCGATCCCGTAGCCGTACCGGCCGTAGATCGTCGCCTCGGACGCGCGGAGCGTCGCGACGACCTCGCCGCCGGCACGGGCGTCCCCCAGCTGGCGCTGCAGTAGTCGCGAGACGATCCCGCGTCGGGTGTGGGTGGGGAGCACGCCGACGTGGGTGACTGCCGCGTGGGCGACCGTCCGCCCGCCCGGCAACGTCAACGAACTCGCCGCGGAGTCCACGGTGCCGACGAGCTGTCCCGCCACGTAAGCACCGAGGGTCCGGCCGGGCTCGAAGATCTTTCCGACGGTGCCGGGCGGCAGCGGATCGAACGACGGTAGGCCCACCATGGCGGTTCGGAAGACGTCGAAGGCACCGGTCAGATCCTGTTCATCGACCAGGACTCGAATGTCGACCTCGAGACCGGAGTGATCGGTTGGCTGCGGGGGCATGGCGTATTCCTGTCGTACGGGCGGCAGGCGTACCAGGAAGCGGTGCGCCTGCAGGATTGGGTGTCGGCGTCTCCGGATGCGTCACACCCGTCGCACACCGTACGACGGTCGTCGCCACCGACACACCTCGATTCACGGTGCCCGGTGTGCGATGAACGATCAACCTTTATGTGCGTCACTGATTTTTACCCTCGCGACTGCGGCGAACACGGGGTGGAGCGCACAAAAAATCACGGTGAGTGCAATCGGTGCCGACCGGGGATTTGCCCGGATACGGTGGACCGGTCGTTGCTTGTTTGTTGAAACGAAAGTGTGTGCCAGTGCGCAAAAGGAACCGTCTCGCCGCCGTGGCGGCGGGATTGACTGTGGTGTGGCTCGTCGCGGGCTGCGCATCCGGTGGTGCGGCGGGCGGCGACTCGAGCGAAAGTCTCAGCGATGGTGGTGATTTCGTCACCGGGCTGTATCTCGAACCGCGGGGCCTGGATCCGCACCGGCAGGTGTTCTGGGAGACGTATCGGGTCTCCCGCAACATCTTCGAGCCGCTCGTTGGCGAGGATCTCACCCGGGCCGAGGGTACGCCCGACCTCGTGCCGGTGCTCGCCACGAGCTGGGAGCACAGCGGGGACGGACGAACCTGGACCTTCCGGTTGCGCGACGGCGTCACCTTCCACGACGGCACCTCGTTCGACGCCGAGGCGTTGCACAAGAACGTCCGCCGGGTCTGGGACCGCTCCTACGAGTTCTTCGACGAGGAGAGCGCGGGCCGGGTCAAGGTGTGGTTCGGCGGCCTGCTGAAGGCGGCTCCCACCGGCGAGCACACGTACACCTTCGAATTCGAGCGCCCCTTCCTGGGCTTCCCGCGCATCCTCGCGCAGTCGATGTACACCCTTCCCGTCGGCAACCCGGCGATCTGGGAACGGTACGGAAACGACGGCTTCGCGGAACATCCGGAAGGCACCGGGCCGTACCGCTTCGTCTCCCGCGCCATCGGCGATCGCATCGTCCTCGAGCGCAACGACGGCTACTGGGGCGAGCGACCGCATCTCGACTCGCTCACCTTCCGCATCATCCCGAACAACCAGACCCGGGTGGCGTCCCTCCTGGGCGGCGAGGTCGACCTCATCAGTTATGTCCAGCCCGACGACGTGGAGACGCTTGAGAACGCCGGCCTCCACGTACCGGAAGGCACTGGGGCGGAACTGATCTACTTCTCGTTCAACCGGCGCAACCCGGTTTTCGACGACGACCGCGTGCGGCAGGCACTCGTCCACGGGCTCGACCGTCAGGCGCTCGCGGACGAGGTGTACAACGGCTATGCCGCGCCTCAGTACTCCTTCCTCCCGCCCGGTAACGAGGCGTACCGCGCCGACGTGAAGGACTTCGAGTACGACCCGGATCGGGCTCGGCAGCTCCTCGCCGAAGCCGGTTACGGGCCCGGCCAGCTGCGGTTCAACCTCGTCATCGACGTCGCCAACGAGAACGTCGGCCAGTGGCTGCAGGCGCACCTGAAAGAGATCGGTGTCGAGGCCGACGTGGTGAGCCTGGACCGAGTGAACTACTCTGCCCGCGTCTACAATCCGCAACCGGGCGACGGACTGAACATCGACGAGTTCGGCGAGACCGACGCGGAGTGGCTGTACAACGGCTTCAACGGCCTCGTCAACCGCGGCCTGAAGCCGGAGCAGTACCCGGAGGTCACGCAGGCGATCGAGACCGCGCTCTACACCGCCGAGCCCGACCGGCGAATCGCCCTGTGGCAGAAGGCGGAGGAGGAGCTGCGCCGGCGCGCGCTGGTCATCCCGGCCGTCAATCTGAACCGGTACTACGCGACGGGTCCGAACGTCGAAGGGTTCACGTTCGCGTCCACCAACTGGTACGACCTGTCGAACGTCTGGCTCACGGACATCCGATGAGCCGGTTCCGACGGATCGGATTCCGAGTCGCCAACATCGTCCCGATTCTGCTGATCGTGTCGCTGCTCGCCTTCCTGCTGGGCGCGCTGACGCCCGGAGACCCCGTCGAAGCGCAGTTCGCGTCGAGATTCCCGGCGGAACAGCTCGCGGAGATCCGGGCCACCTACGGCCTCGACCGGCCGTTGTGGGAGCAGTACTTCGTGTGGTTGAAGAACCTGCTCGTCGACGGCGGCGGGCTGTCCCTCACCCTGGGCACCCCCGTGTTCGACATTCTGGTCCCCAATTTCGTGAACACCCTGATCCTCACCGCGGCGGGGGCGGTCGTCTGCGTGGTAGTGGGGACCTCGATCGGGTTGCTCGCGGGCATATTTCACGGAACCTGGATCGACCGCACGGTCATGCTGCTCGTGCAGATCGGCAGCAACCTGTCGGTGTACTGGTTCGGTCTCGTCCTGATCAGCGTGTTCGCGCTGCAGCTGCGCTGGCTGCCGGTGGGTGGAATGGAGTCGCGCGGTGGCGGAGGACTCGCCGATCTTCTGCAGCACCTGGTGCTGCCGGCGGTGTCGGCAGCGTTGATCTCGATGCTGGTGCTTGCCCGGTTCGTGCGTATCGGGGTGATCCGGGAGAGGTCGTCGGACTGGTTCCGGACGTTTCTTTCCCAAGGCATTCCTACGCGAAAGCTGTATGGGAAGAACGTCTTCCGGAATATTCTGCCGAGCGTCGTGAATATCACGGGACTCGAGATCGGCACCCTGATCACCGGTGTGTTCTTCGTCGAGATCGTCTTCAATTGGCCCGGCATCGGTACGCAGCTGGTCAATGCGGTCAACGGTAAGGACTACCCGGTGATCCAGGGCGGGATCGTGCTCGTCGCACTGTGCTACCTCCTCGTCAACCTGATCACGGACCTGATCGTGGACGGCTTGAACCCCCGCCTGAAAGGCGCATGATGGCAACATTGCTCGAGGAGCGAGACACCACCGATCTTCCGGACCCCGCCCGCGTCGGTCGCCGACGTCATCGCATCCAGTTCATCGTCGCGGTGATCCTGATCGGACTCGTCGTGGTGTGCTCGCTGCTGGCACCGATACTGGCGCCGTACGATCCCGTCCTCACCGACTCCGCCGCGAAGTTCCTGCCGCCGGGAAGCCCCGGCCACCTGCTGGGCACCGACGAACTCGGACGGGATCTGCTGAGCCGGCTGCTGTGGGGCGGTCGCACGTCCCTGGTGCTCGCCGTGCTGGCGGTCGTGTTGGCGGCGGTGGTGGGCTCCGCGGCGGCGCTCGCGGCGGGCTTTGCGGGCCCGCGCGCGTCGGGGGTGATCATGCGGATCGTCGACGTGTTGTTCGCGTTCCCCGTCATTCTCGTCGCGATCGCCCTGGCCGCGTTGCTCAGCCCGGGTCCGGGCGTGGTGGTGCTCGCGATCCTGTTCGCGGTCGTGCCCTACGTCACGCGTGTGGTGTTCGCGGAGGTCAAGCAGCAGCATGGCAAGGAGTACGTCGAGGCCGCGATCTCACTCGGCGCCGGGCGTTGGTCGCTGATGCTGCGAGAGGTCCTGCCGAACGTCGCGGGCCCGATCGTCGTGTACGCCACGGGCCTCGTGGGCGCGATGGTGGTGTTTTCCGCGAGCCTCAGCGCGGTCGGAATCGGCGTGCAGCCACCCGAACCGGACTGGGGCCAGATGATTGCCTCCGGAGCGAAGGTGATCATCTCGGGGCACCTGTACGTCGCACTGATCCCCGGCGTGACGGTCCTCGTGGTCGCCCTGGCCTTCAACTGGCTCGGTGACGGCCTGCACGACGTGTTCAGCCCGCGAGTGCGGAGAGGAACCCGGTGATGACCAGCCTGTACGGAACCGACCTGCGCACACCGCCGACGCCCGCCGCGCCCGTTGCGGTCCTCGAGGTCCGGGGCCTGAACATCCGCTTCCCCGGCGATCCCGCCGACGCCCCCACGGTCGGCGACGTGTCATTCGCCATCAGAGAGGGACAGGTGCTCGCCCTCGTCGGCGAATCCGGCTCGGGCAAGAGTCTGACGGCCGCGGCACTTCTCGGTCTCCTTCCACCGGGGGCACACCTTGCCGGAGGCTCGATCCGGTTCCGCGGCGGCACCGACGCCCCCGTGGACCTCGCCGGCCTGCCCGAGCGGCGCCTCAACGCCTTCCGCGGGTCCGGCATCGGAATGGTGTTCCAGAATCCGCTGAGCTCGCTGGACCCGTCCTTCCGGGTCGGCAGTCAGCTCGACGAGGTTCTCGCCCGTCATCGACCGCGCACGCGGCGAGCGGAGCGGCGGAAGCTGAGCGCGGAGTGGCTGCGCCGCGTCGGGTTCGACGACCCGGACCGTGTACTCGACGCCTATCCGCACGAGCTCAGCGGCGGCATGCGGCAGCGAGTCATGATCGCGCTGGCCGGCCTCGCCGGGCCCGCGCTGCTGATCGCGGACGAACCGACCACCGCGCTCGACACCGTCGTGCAGCGGCAGGTCCTGGACCTGCTACGGGATGTGGCGCGCACGACCGGAGCGTCCCTGCTGCTCATCACGCACGACTTCGACGTGGTCGAGTATCTCGCGGACACCGTGGTGGTGCTGCGGGGCGGCGCAGTGGTGGAGTCCGGTCCGCGGGACACGGTGCTCTCGTCACCCCGCGACCCCTACACCCGAGAACTGCTCGCGGCGGTGCCCCGGCTCGGCAAGCGCCGTGCCCTGCCCCGCTGGCACGGACCACGCTCGTTGACCTCGCCCGGCGGCTCCGGTCCCGTACCTGTCGTGGAGGGCACGGATCCCGGTTCCGGGCCTGCCGTCCTGAAGCTCGACCACGTCACGAGGACGTTCACCGCCGGTGGCTGGGGGACCGGTACCCCCCGCCGCCGGTTCGTCGCGGTCGAGGACGTGTCGCTCGAGATCCGGTCGGGAGAGATCTACGGTCTCATCGGCTCCTCCGGCTCGGGCAAGTCCACCCTCGCCCGCCTGATGGGCGGCCTGCTCGACGTGACCGGCGGCTCGGTGGAGTTCCAGGGTCGTCGGATCGCGGGTGCAGATCGGCACACCCTGCGCGACATCCGTCCACGGCTGCAATATGTGTTCCAGGACCCGCTCGGCTCGCTCAATCCGAGCATTCGGGTCGGCGAGCAGATCGCCCGGCCGTTGCGGCGATTCGGCTGCATTCCCGACGGGGGCCGAGCAACGAACCTCGTCGTCGAAGCACTCGAACTGGTCGGACTGCCCGCCGAGTTCGCCGACCGGTACCCGCATTCCCTGTCCGGCGGGCAGGCACAACGGGTGTGCATCGCGCGAGCGCTCGCTCCGGCCCCGGAACTGCTGATCCTCGACGAGCCAACGTCCGCCCTGGACGTGTCCACGCAGGCTGGCGTCGTCGACCTGATCCTGGAACTACGCGAACGGCTCGACCTGACCTGTGTCTTCATCGGACACGGTCTGGGGCTCGTCGAATGGACTTGTGACCGCATCGGCGTGATGTCCCACGGACGCCTCGTCGACACCTTCCCGACCGAAGACCTGCACGACGCCGACAGATCGCCGGCCGTCCGTGAGCTGCTGAACGCCGATCTCGGCGCACGAAAGGTACGAATTTCATGACAGGACGTGATGCACCGGGCCGGACGCCGGTCGTTGCAGTGGGCCTCACCGGTGACGAGGCGAGTCGCCTTCTCGACGATCGCGAATCTCTCGATCGATGGTCCACGAGCGGTGCGGCATTCGGGGTGGTAGGGATCGATCGGATCACCCGGACACCACCCGCGGACCGAACGGCCGAGACTCCGCGCCCGACGGACATGGACCCGAGCATCGTCGCGACAGCGCTGGCCACCGGGGGTGGCCCGCCGCTGGTGGTCGCCGGCGCCGCGCACCACGACCTGCCCTATAACCTTGCGCGAAGGGTACTTTCGCTCGATCACCTCACGCACGGGCGGGCTGGACTGCTCCTCGGGCACCGAGATGCACGTGGTCACGGGCACAGCGCCTGGGGTGCTGTGGGGCTGAACGACGGTGCCGAGCTGGGTGCGGCCACCGCGGCCGACACGGCTCTCGCGATCGCCGAACTGTGGCAGAGCTGGCCACTCGACAGCGTGATCGCCGACAAGGACTCGGGCGTCCTCGTCCGCTCCGATCGGATCGTGCGCATCGACCACCACGGCGTCGTCGACATCGCAGGACCGTTGAGCGTGCCCAGCTCGCCACAGGGTGCGCCCGTCCTCGCGTGGTATGCCGACGATCCGGAATTGGTCGCGGCGGCTCCCGCCGCGGCCGATCTCGTCGTTCTCGGCGGATTCCCGGACGCCGCGAGCGTGGCCGCTGCCGCGTCCGGCCGCACGGGCCTGCTGGTGGAGGTCCCTGTCGCGGGAGTGCCGCGGCACGACGAGGTGATCACCGCGGTCGAAGAGTCGATCGCCGCCGGCGCCGACGGGGTGCTGCTCCGGTCGGCCGAGCCCGCCGAAGCTGCCGAGAGCGTGCTGCACCTGCTGGACCGAGCACTCGCCGTGCTGACCGCGGTGGACGGCACCGGCCGCGGAGATCGCGACGTGACGCTGCGCGCCACCCTCGGCCTCGCGCCACCCGCCCAGCTCCTCGCGCAAGCCCAGCCGGCGTTCGCGGCGCCGACGACGAGCGTCTACCGCTGACGCGCGTCGCCCCAGACCAATCCAGAAAGTGAACATCATGGCCGCACCCACCTCCACCGACATCCGGTCGCTGCTTGCCCGCCCCGCTGCGGAGTTCGGCACGCTCGCCGCGACCTACCGGCCCGTTTTCGCGCGGATCGCGGAAGGAAACCTCGCACGGGAACGCGCCCGTGAGTTCCCGCACGAACAGGTGCGCTGGCTGATCGACGCGGGATTCTCGCGGCTGCGGATCCCGCGTGAGCTCGGCGGCGACGGGGCATCGCTGCAGCAGGTCTTCCTGCTGCTCGCCGAACTCGCCGAAGCAGACCCCAACGTCTCCCATGTCTTCCGCAACCATCTTGCGTTCGTCGAGGATCGGTTGAATGCGCCGGACCATCCCGCCACCGAGGTCTGGCTCGAGCGATTCCGCCGGGGCGAGTTCGTCGGCGGCGGGTGGACGGAGGCGAGCAACGCGAGCTTCGGCGAGATTGCCACCCGCATCACCACCTCCGACGGCGTCACCCGCATCACCGGCAACAAGTTCTACGCGACCGGCAGTCTCTACGCGGACTGGCTCGACGTCATCGGCCGCGACGACAACGACGAACTCGTCACGGTCCTCGTGCCCCGCACTCAACCCGGCGTCACTCTGGTCGACGACTGGGAGGGCTTCGGCCAGCAGACCACCGCGAGCGGATCGGCCCGCTACCAGGACGCCGAGGTCGACGAGCACGGCATCTTCCCCGCCCAGGACCGCTTCGCCTACCAGGGGCTCTTCTACCAGACGGCGCTGCTGTCGGTGCTCGTCGGTATTGCCCGAGCAGCCTTCCGAGACGGCACTGCGGCGTTGCGGCGCCGCACGCGCAACTACCCTCTCGGCGTGGACCAGGCGCCTCCGCAGGACCCGCTACTGCAGCAGCGCATCGGTTTCCTCGCGACGCGTGTGTTCCAGGCCGACGCGGCCCTGGAAAAGCAGGCCGCCACGCTCGACGCGGTGGCACGGGCCCACGCGCTTGGCGACGACGAGACGGAGAAGGTCGCGCTGGTGCAGGCGACCGTCCGCACGCACGAGGCCCAGTCGGTCGTCGTCGACTCGGCGCTCGAGGTGACGACGACCGTCTTCGATGCGCTGGGTGCCTCTGCGACGGCGGTTCCGCTGGCGCTGGACCGGCACTGGCGCAACGCCCGGACGCTCGCCTCCCACAACCCGCGGGTGTTCAAGGAGCGCGTGCTCGGTGACTTCTACGTCAACGGCACGGTGCCGGCGGGCGGTTCGAACCCGTACGCCCGCCCGCAGGGACAGGGGGTCTAGCTCGATGGGGAACCGACGAGACGGTCATGTGATCCTCGGCGTGAATGTCCTCGTCTACGGGTACATTCCGTCGGCCTGGCGCTCGCCCCTGCTGGGAGCGCGGGACTTCCTCGAGCCGGCGTACTGGGAGCGCATCGGTCGGCTCGCCGAACGCGCCACACTGGACGCCGTGTTCCTGGCCGACGCGCTGGGGCTGGGGGATCCCGCGTACGACGCCAACCCGATCCGGCTCGATCCGACCGTCCTGTGGGCGCACGTCGCGCAGGCCACCGAACGGGTCGGTCTCATCGCCACCGCGTCCACCACGTTCAACGATCCAGTCGAGCTCGCGAGTCGCATTCTCACGCTCGATCACGTGTCCCGGGGCAGAGCCGGCTGGAACCTGGTGACCACCCGGGACGACCGCTCGGCCGCGAACTTCGGACTGTCACGGGTCGTGCCGCGCTCCGAACGGTACGACCGCGGTGCGGAGTTCGCGGAGCTGGTGCAGCGACTGTGGTCCGCTGCGGGAACCGGCGAAACGGTGCGATACGACGGGAGGTACTTCGGATACGACGGCGATTTCGTCGCCCCCGCCTCGCCGCAGGGCCGGCCGGTGCTCTTCCAGGCCGGCGGCTCGCCCGGCGGCCGTGACATCGCCTCGCGCTTCGCCGACGGCGTGTTCGCGGCGGAGATCACCCAGGAGACGGCACGGGAGCACTATCGGCAGGTCAAGGCCGATGCGGTCAGGCACGGGCGCGCGCCGGGCGACGTGAAGATTCTGCCCGGTCTGCTGCTGACTCTCGGTTCGACGGAGGAGGAAGCGCGCCGGCGGGTCGACGAGTTGTACGAGACCAGCCCGGGCTGGTACTCCGCGGCGTGGCTGTCGCACGCGATCGGTGTCGACGTCGCCAAGCTCGAGCTGGACGAGAAGTTCCCCGACGACGTCCTGCGGGGACCGGTGGACACCGACCTCTTCCAGGGAAGTATCGGATTCCGGGAGTCCATCCTCGAACAGATCCGGCAGACCCAGCCGACGGTCCGTGAGTACCTGCGCGAAACTCGATACACCGGCTCCGGGCACGGCGGGTTCGTCGGGACTCCGGAGCAGCTCGTCGACCGCATCGAGGAGTGGTATCTCGGCGGTGCGTGCGACGGGTTCAACCTGCAGCCGGACATCCTGACGGACGGGTTGGAGGTCATCGCGGACGAGGTGGTACCACGGCTTCGGTCGCGCGGTCTGTACCGCACCGAGTACGAGACGGAAACGCTGCGCGGGCACTTCGAGGCAGCGGAACCGGCCCACCGTGCCGCCCTGCACGCGGCGATCTGACGCGGCGGGGCGCCTCCGGTGGTCGCTGCGGCTCAACCCAGCCGCAGCGACCACCGGCCCCCGCGTCCGTGCAGCCGGACCTGTGCGAGCGGGCGCACGTCGATCCGCCAGAATCCTGCCGGGGGCGCGCCGAGGGCGTACACCGTCGCGGCGCGGATCACGGCCGGGTGGGTCACCGCGACGACCCGGCCCGGCGCCAGCTCGTCGAGCCACCGCGCCACCCGTTCGGTCAGCTCCGCGATCGACTCGCCGCCGTGCGGCGCCGCGTGCGGGTCGGTGAGCCACTGCTGCAGGCTCTCGGCCGGCACCTCGTCCATCGCCCGCCCCGCCCAGTTGCCGTAGTCCAGGTCCCGCAGCGCCCGATCGACCGCGGCCGTCGTGCCCAGCGCGGCCGCAGTCTCGACGGCCCGTCGCTCCGGCGCCGCGACGACGCGGTCGGCCACCGGCGCGACCGCCCGCTCCAGTTCTCGTCGGCCGCGTTGCGACAGCGGCTCGTCGGCGGGGAACCGGACGGCGCGCTGCGCCTCCGTCGAGGCATGGGCCAGAAGGACGAGGCGAACCACGGCGGTCATCGAATCACAACCGCCGGGGGTGTCGCCTTGACAGGGGCGGGCTCACGGTGCGACTGTTCCTGCGTCACACGTGCCGAGGTGCAGGCAATCCGGTGCAAGTCCGGAGCGGTCGCGCCACTGTGACCGGGCGACCCGCCCGGGAGTCAGAAAACTGTCTCGGCGCATGGATTTTCGACGGGACGCGTTATCCCAGGAGGATGCCATGGCTACTGTCCACACCCCCGAGTCCACGATGGGCTCCGCTGCGCTGGCCGCCGCGATCACCGCCGTCGTGCTGCTCGCCTTCGTCACCCTCTACCTGGTCGGCTTCGATCAGGGCGCGATCTCGCGCACCGGCATGTTCATGCATGAGCTGATGCACGACGGCCGGCACCTGCTCGGCCTGCCGTGCCACTGAGGCCGGGGGCCGGCGTGTCACTGAGGCCGGGGGCCGGCGTGTCACCGAGGCCGGGGGCCGGCATGTCACCGAGGCCGGGGGCCGGCGTCTCGTCGCACCCGGACGCTGCCGTGTCGGCAGGCGTCCCGCTGACCGGCCCCTACACCCGGATCCTGCTGCGCGGCCTGCTGGCCGGCCTGATTGCCGGCCTGCTCGCCGGCGCCGTCGCCTTCGTGGTCGGCGAGCCGCACATCGAGGCCGCGATCGCGCTGGAGGAGGCCGCCGCGACGCACGCGGCCACCGAGGCGCACTCCCACACGCACGAGGCCGCGTCCGCCGGTCACAGCCACGGCGAGGACGCCCTCGTCAGCCGCACCGGGCAGAAGGTGGGCCTGATCCTCGCCACCACCCTCGCCGGTCTGGCGCTCGGCGCGCTGTTCGCGTCGGTGCTGCACTTCGCCCGGCGCCACACCACGCTGTCGGGTCCCGCTCTCGGACTGCTCGGCGCCGGAGCGGGATGGCTCGCGATCGAAGCGGTGCCGTTCCTGAAGTACCCGGCCAACCCGCCGGCGGTGGGGGACCCGGACACCATCGACCAGCGCACCCTCCTGTGGGTCGCGGCGGTCGTGCTCGGCCTCGTCGCGCTCGCGGTGGCGGTGGCCGCCGCGAAGGCGCTCGCCCGTCAGGAGCTGCGTACCGTCCGGCTCGCCGGACCGGTCCTGGCGTTCCTCGTCGTGGTCGGTCTCGGGTATGCGGTGCTGCCGACGATCGACGAGGTCGGCACGGGCTTTCCGGCCACGCTGCTGTGGGACTTCCGCGTTGCGTCGGTGATCGTTCAGACCACCCTGTGGTTCGCCCTGGGCGTGGCGTTCGCGTTCCTCACCGAACGCGCCGATCGTCGCGTGCCCGTCCGCGTGGCGTAGCCGTCGTGGGACAGGGCCTGCTCGTCGCCGGAACCACCTCGGACGCCGGGAAATCCGTGGTGACCACCGGGATCTGCCGGGCCCTGGCCCGCCGTGGGTTGTCGGTCGCGCCGTTCAAGGCGCAGAACATGTCCAACAACTCCATGGTGGCCGTCGACCCGGTCACCGGCGACGGCGTGGAAATCGGCCGCGCGCAGTGGATCCAGGCGGTGGCGGCGCGCGCCGTACCCGAGGCCGCGATGAATCCGGTGCTGCTCAAACCCGGCAGCGACCGCCGCAGTCACGTCGTCGTGCTCGGCCGGCCCGCCGGTCACCTCGAGGCCGGCGAGTTCGCCGGCGGCCGAAAGCACCTCGCCGAGGCCGCCTTCGGTGCGCTCGACGACCTGCGGGACCGGTTCGACGTGGTGGTCTGCGAGGGTGCCGGCAGCGCCGCCGAGATCAACCTGCGGGCCCACGACTACGTGAACATGGGCCTGGCCCGGCACGGCGACCTGCCGACCGTGCTCGTCGGCGACATCGATCGCGGCGGGGTGTTCGCCGCCATGTACGGCACGCTCGCCCTGCTGGATGCGTCCGATCAGGCCCTCGTCCGCGGCTTCGTGATCAACAAGTTCCGTGGAGACCTCGGGCTGTTGCGTCCCGGTCTCGAGTCGCTCGAAAAGCTCACGGGCCGGCCCGTGCTCGGCGTCCTGCCCTGGCAGCGCGGCCTGTGGCTCGACTCGGAGGACTCGCTCGCCCTGTCGTCGCGCCCGGCCCACGACGGCGCCGGGTCGCTCACCGTCGCGGTGGTGATGCTGCCGCGGATCAGCAACTTCACCGACGTCGACGCGCTGTGCCTCGAACCGGACGTGCGGCTGCGGTTCGTCGACGATCCGCGCGCCCTCGCCGGCGCCGACGTGGTGATCCTGCCCGGCACCCGCGCCACCCTCGCGGACCTCGCGTGGCTGCGCGGCCGCGGCCTCGACACCGCCGTCGCCGACCACGCCCGTCGCGGGGGCGTGGTGCTCGGGATCTGCGGCGGCTTCCAGATGCTCGGCCGGCGGATCTCCGATCCGCACGGCGTCGAGGGCACCCCCGGGGCGTGCGTGGACGGGCTCGGACTGCTGGACGTGCACACCCGTTTCGAACCGGAGAAGGTGCTGCGGCTGCCGGCCGGGTCGGCGCTCGGGGTGCCGGCCTCCGGGTACGAGATCCACCACGGCCGCATCTCCCGCGGCGGCGACGAGGAGTTCCTCGGCGGCGCCCGGGCGGGAACGGTGTTCGGCACCATGTGGCACGGGAGCCTCGAGGGCGACGCCCTGCGCACGGCGTGGCTCCGCGAGGCGGCCGCCCTCACCGGGCGCGACCTCGCCACCGGCACCGTCGGCTTCCACGCCGCCCGCGAGGCGCGCCTCGAGGTGCTCGCGGACATGGTCGAGGAGCACCTCGACGTCGGCGCCCTGCTCGGGATGCTCGGGGCTCGGCCGGTGCTGCCCACACTGACGGGCGGCCTGGCGTGACCGTCCTCATCCTCGGCGGCACCGGCGAGGCGCGGGCGCTCGCCGCCGGCCTGGACACCGCGGGGGTGGCGTACGTGTCGTCGCTCGCGGGACGGGGGCGCAACCCGCGCCTGCCGGTCGGCGACGTGCGGATCGGCGGTTTCGGCGGCATCGACGGACTGCGGGAGTATCTGCGCGGCAACGGTATCCGCAGGGTGGTCGACGCCACGCACCCGTTCGCCGCGCGGATCAGCGGTAACGCCGCGGCCGCCTGCGCGGCGACCGGGGTGCCGCTGCTGCGTCTGGCGCGGCCGGGCTGGACCGGCACCGGCGACTGGACGTGGGTCGACGACCACGATGCGGCCGCCGCGGTGGCCGCCCGGGGGGCGAGCGTGTTCCTGAGCACGGGCCGCCAGACCCTCGATCGCTTTCTCGGGCCGCTCGCGCGGCACCGCGTCCTGGTGCGGGTGGTCGAGCCGCTGGACCTGGACGTGCCGGACTCCTGGACGGTGCTGCTGGCCCGCGGCCCCTACACCGTCGACGGCGAGCGTGCGCTGCTCGCCGGCCACGGGGTGGACGTGCTCGTCACCAAGGACTCCGGCGGGGACCTCACGCGCGCCAAGCTCGACGCGGCGGCCGAACTCGGGGTGCGGGGGGTCGTCGTGCGCCGCCCGCCGTCGCCGGCGGGCGTGCCGACGGTGGCGACGGTCGCGGACGCCGTCGCGTGGGCGACGGATTCCTGCGCGAATTAGTCGTCCGTGCACGCAATGTCGTGTGCAGACGACCGGGAACCGCGCGGGTCCGCGATCTCAGACCTGCGGGCCCTCGGTGCGCAGGTCGTCGACCTTGCGCATCGCCTCGCGGAGCTCGGCGAGCCACTGCTCGCTGTGCTGCCCCACGAGCTGGACGCACCAGGCGAGCGCGTCGGAGCGCGAGCGGGCGACGCCGGCGTCGACGAGGGTGTCGAGGACCTTGCGCTCGGGCTGGCGCAACCGGGTCATCACCGGAACGGCCAAGTGGGTGAACAGCACTCGACGCTCGCCGAGCGTGACACCCCACGCGACCTTCCGGCCGTAGCGGGCCTCGGCCTCGTCGGCGATGCGCATGCGGTCCGGCCGGGTGGTCTCCCGGAACCGCGCGATGCGCCCGTCGACGGACGCCGGGCCGGTGTCCTCGGGCGGGGGCAGTTCCCCGACGACCACGATCTCCTCGCGGTCGACCTCGATGTCGGCGGGGCCGGTGAACCAGTCGTCGGGCAGGCGTCCGGCGAACCACTCGGCGGCGTCGCTCGCATCGGGGACGTCGGCCTGTTGCCAGCCGCCCGGGCGTCCGAAGCGGGGTCCGTGCATGTGCGGATGGTGTCGCATGTCGTCCTCCTCGGGACGAAGTGCCAATATCACTGATTACAGTGTTACACCGCTTACGTGATTCGCGCCACAACGGTGCTCGCGGACGCGACG
>NZ_PCZU01000307.1:13810-14349 GCF_002887785.1 Rhodococcus sp. ENV425 | reverse complement strand
GGTCACGTCGTCGAACAGCGGGGGTGGCGCAGGTGCCGACGCGTGCTCGAGCACCAGCAGGTCCCCGTCCCGGACGCCGTGCTCGTGCAGGCTCAGCGCGGCGGCGAGACGCGACGATCCGAGACGGGCCAGCGCCCACGCCTCGGGCTCGACCCGCTCGGAGGAGGCGTCGAAGTCGTTGTGGGACCGGTGGGCGGTGATGAGATCGACGACCCCCGGCACGAGCAGCGCGACAGGGACGTCCGCGGGTAACGCGAGGTCGACCTGTGTGTGCTGGGCCAGCACGGTCACGCGGCAGAGTTCGGGCGCGCCGATCCGCCCCGGTTCGGTGTGCGCAGCCGTCATCGTCCATCCCCCCGTCGTCCCCCGACCGTGCTGCGGTCCGGGCCGGGCTCGCCCGCCCGGTGTCGCCCGGACCTCGCGGAGACGATACGACATCGCTTCGCGCAGGCCGTCTTCGCGCCCGCCTGCGTGCCGATGTCGCAGGGGTACGTTACCCTTCGTCGACCGTGGGGGGACGGCCGTCGTGAGGACGGCCG
>NZ_PCZU01000307.1:10637-13759 GCF_002887785.1 Rhodococcus sp. ENV425 | reverse complement strand
GCGGTTCGTGCGCAGGCCGCGGCGCGAGGTGCCACGCGTGCCGGCGGGTGAGGTGAGAATGCAGGCCCCGCCGGAGATTCCGCGTTCGACGCCGGGAAATCTCCTGGCGAAGCTGCTGCCCGTCGTGATGGTCGCCGCGATGATCGGCATGGTGGCGCTGATGTTCGGTTCGGGGATGGCGCGAAGTCCGATGTCGCTCGTCTTCCCGCTCATGATGATCGTCTCGATGGTGGGCATGCTCGCCGGCGGCGGCCGCGGAGGCGGGGCGAAAGCGGCCGAGGCCGACGAGGACCGCAAGGACTACCTGCGGTATCTCGATCAGCTCCGGCGGGAGGTCCACGACACCGCAGACCGGCAGCGGAGGGCCCTGGAGTGGACGCACCCCGACCCGGCCGTGCTGTGGACGCTCGCGGGAACGGTGCGCATGTGGGAACGCGACGGAGCCGACGCCGACTTCTGCCACGTGCGGGTCGGGCTCAGCGGCCAGCGCCTCGCAACCCGGCTGATCGCCCCCGACACGGGTCCCGTCGAGGACCTCGAACCGGTGGCGGCCGTGCCGCTGCGCCGGTTCGTGCGCGCGCACTCGGTCGTACCGGCCCTGCCGACCGCGGTGTCGTTGCGGGGGTTCGCGGCGGTGTCGCTCGGCGGCGATCGCCCCGCGGCCCGTGATCTGGTGCGGGCGATGCTGCTGCAACTGTGCACCTTCCACAGCACGGACGTGCTGCGGATCGCCGTGGTGTGCGGTCCGGACACCGCCCCGGAGTGGGAGTGGGTCAAGTGGCTGCCGCACGCCCAGAACCCCGAGATCGCCGACGGTGCGGGCAGCGCCCGCACCGTGTTCGGCTCGGTCCGGGATCTCGAGACCGCGTTCGCCGACCGCCTGACGGGCCGCGGCCGGTTCGTCCGCAACACCCCACCGGTCGACGGTGTGCCCCAACTGGTGATCGTGATCGACGGTGGCGTACCCGGCCCCGGGTCGGGGATCCTCGACGACGGGCTCGACTCCGTCACGGTCCTGGACCTGTCCGCGTCGATGCCCCGGCTGTCGGCCACCCGCGGGCTCGAACTCGTCGTCGGTGAGGGCCGATTGGGTGCGCGCGCCGGCGAACGCGTGGAGACCTTCGCGGTCCCGGACGGAGCGAGCGTCGCGCAGGCGCAGACGGCGGCACGGCGCCTGGCACCGTACCGCGCCGCCCAGCGGGTCGCCGAGTCCGGCAACGGGGAGAATCGTTCGGCGCCATGGGAAGACCTGCTCGGTCTCGGTGACGTCGCACAGTTCGATCCGGAGCGGGCGTGGTCGCCGCGACGGGGCCGCGACCGGCTGCGCGTGCCGATCGGAATCGGAACCGACGGTGCACCGGTCGAACTGGATCTGAAGGAGGCTGCCGAGGGCGGGATGGGGCCGCACGGACTCTGTATCGGCGCCACCGGGTCCGGGAAGTCCGAACTGCTGCGGACCCTGGTGCTCGGTCTGATCGCGACGCATCCCCCCGATGCGCTGAATCTCGTCCTCGTCGACTTCAAGGGCGGCGCAACCTTCCTCGGGCTCGAGTCGGCCGCGCACGTCGCGGCGGTGATCACCAACCTCGCCGACGAACTGGCCATGGTCGACCGGATGAAGGACGCCCTCGAGGGCGAGATGAACCGAAGGCAGGAACTGCTGCGCGCGGCAGGGAACTTCGCGAATGTGGGCGACTACGAGCGCGCCCGGGCCGGCGGTGCCGCGCTGGCTCCGTTGCCGGCGTTGTTCGTCGTCGTGGACGAGTTCTCCGAGCTGCTCACGCAACAACCGGAATTCGCGGAACTCTTCGCCGCGATCGGACGGCTGGGACGATCCCTGCACATGCATCTGCTGCTGGCCAGTCAGCGGATCGACGAGGGCCGGCTGCGCGGACTCGACAGTCACCTCTCCTACCGAATCGGCTTGAAGACCTTCTCGGCCAACGAGTCCCGAAGCGTTCTCGGAGTCCCCGACGCCTACCATCTGCCGCCGTCGCCGGGCACCGGATACCTCAAGTGCGACTCGGCGGAGATCGTGCGGTTCGCGGCCGCCTACGTGTCGGGTCCCTACGAGCCCCGCCGCTCGGGCCGGTCGGTGATCAGGCCGGGCACGGCGACCTCCCGGCCGCGGCTGTTCACCACGGCCGAAGTACCCCTCGCGCACCTCGAACCGGGTCCCGGGCCGGCCGAGCCCGGCGTGGATCCGGTCCCGGCGGAGGAGAGCCGCTCCGTGCTCGATGTCCTGATCGGCCGGGTGCGGGGTCACGGCACCCCCGCGCACGAGGTCTGGCTGCCGCCCCTCGACGCGGCGCCGAGCCTGGACCGACTGGTCCCGCGGTCTCTGCTCACCGGCGACGTGCTGCCGCGGAGCACCCTGCGCACGCCGATCGGCATCGTGGACCGCCCGTTCGAGCAACGGCGGGATCCGCTGCTGGTGGATCTCGCCGGCTCGGCGGGCAACGTGGTCGTCGTCGGAGGGCCGCGCTCCGGCAAGTCGACGGTGCTCCGCAGCCTCGTCCTGTCGATGGCGATGACGCACACTCCCGAGCAGGTCCAGTTCTACTGCCTGGACTTCGGGGGCGGATCCCTCGCCGGGCTCGCGGGCCTTCCGCACGTCGGGTCGGTCGCCAACCGGCTCGACGCCGACCGGGTGCGCCGGACGATCGCCGAACTGACTGCCCTGCTGCGGCGCCGGGAGGGTCGTTTCGGCGCGCTGGGCCTGGAGTCGATGGCCGAACTGCGCCGCCGCCGGGAGGGCGGCGGTCCGGCCGCGGACGTCGATGCCTTCGGCGACGTGTTCCTCGTGATCGACGGCTGGCCCAGCATCCGGCAGGATTTCGAGGCGCTGGAGCCGCAGGTCGGCGTGCTGGCGGCGCAGGGGTTGTCCTTCGGCATCCACGTGGTGCTCACCGCACCGCGGTGGGGCGACGTGCGGCCGGCGATGCGGGACCATCTCGGGACCCGCCTCGAGCTGCGCCTCGGCGACCCCGCCGATTCCGAGTACGGCCGCAAGAAGGCGGCGGCGGTGCCGGAGGGCCGCCCGGGCCGGGGCATCGACCGCCACGGACTGCACGTGCTGTCCGCGCTGCCGCGTGTGGACGGCAGCTCCGAGGTCGTCGACC
>NZ_PCZU01000307.1:9026-10587 GCF_002887785.1 Rhodococcus sp. ENV425 | reverse complement strand
CGCCGTCGCCGCGGCCGCACCGGGCCGCCCCGCCCCGCCCGTGCGCATGCTTCCCGATCGCGTCGATCGGGCCGGGGTGCTCGCGGCGCTCGCGGACCGATCGGCTGCCGGTGGCGCGCCCGGGGAGCGGCGGTTGTTCGTGCCCGTCGGCATCGACGAAGCCGAACTGGCCCCCGTGGGGATCGACTTCTCCGAGCAGCCTCACCTGCTCGTTTTCGGTGACTCGGGTTGCGGCAAGACGACCGTGCTGCGCGGCATCTGCCGCAGCCTCGTGGAGTCCCACACCGGCGCACAGGCCCGCATCATCGTCGGGGACTATCGGCGCACCCTGCTCGGCGTCGTCGAGGGTGAGCATCTCGGCGGATACGCGCCGTCCGCGGTGACGTTGTCGGCGATGGCCCGCGACCTCGCGGCGGTGTTCGAGCGGCGGATGCCCGGTCCCGACGTCACCCAGCAGCAACTGCGTGAGCGCTCCTGGTGGTCGGGACCCGAGGTGTTCGTCGTCGTCGACGACTACGACCTCGTCTCCGCGGCGAGCCAGTCGCCGCTGACGCCCCTGCTGGAGTATCTGCCCCAGGCCAAGGACGTCGGGCTGCACCTCGTCCTGGCGCGCCGCTCCGGGGGAGCCGGGCGGGCTCTCTTCGAGCCGGTCATCGCGCGGCTGCGGGAATTGTCGGCGGCCGGCCTCGTGATGAGCGGCAATCGAGAGGAGGGAGCGCTCGTGGGCACCGCGCGTCCGCGCCCGATGCCGCCCGGACGGGGCATCCTCGTGCAACGCGACGGGGAGACGCTCGTGCAGACGGCGTGGCTGCCGCCGCAATGAGCGACGTCCACGCGCTGCACCTGCAGGTCGTCCCGGGTCGGGTGTACGCGCGGCGGTCCGATCGGACCGTGACGATTCCCGCATCGGCTCCCGGCCGTGTCCCCACGGACGACGATGCGCCGCTGGCGACCCTGCTCGGGTACGTCGCGGCGACGGCAGGCGCGCCGGCCGGCCTCGACACGGTGGTGGTGGTCCATCCCACCGAGTGGGGCGAACGTCGGCGGGAGGAGTTGCACACGGCCGCCCGGCAGGTCGCGCGAAATGCCGTCCTCCTGACCGCCGCGGTGGCCGCGCGCCGCGCCGCGCCTGTGGGCGACGGCGAGCGATGCGCGGTCGCGGAGGTCGACGGCGCCGGCGTGACAATGGCGGTGCTGAGCGCCCCCGACGGCGGCGACGTCGACCGCATCGCGCGGGACCCCGACCTCGACGAGGGACTGCTCGACTCGCCGGCGGGAGCCGAGCGGCTGGACCGGCTGATGCGAAACGTGTGCGGTTCCGTCGATCCGGATGTCGTCCTCGTGACGGGGATTCCGGGCGAGCCGCCCGGAATTCCGCTGTGCGAGCGGATCGCCGAGCGGCTCGGCCGCGGCATCCGGGTGATACCGGTCGCCGCGTCCGAGGTGCTGGCCGCGGTGCCGGAACCCCCGGCCGTCCCGTCGGGGGACACGGAGTCGCTCCCACAGTGGCTGCACACCGTGCCGGCCTCCCGGTCGACCCGGCCCGTCCGCCGGATGCGTT
>NZ_PCZU01000307.1:3600-8989 GCF_002887785.1 Rhodococcus sp. ENV425 | reverse complement strand
GCCGCGACGGCCGGCTGGGTGTGGACTGCAGGACAGGGCGCGGACCTGCCCGCGGTGGGCGCGGAGGTTCCCGTCGCCGGCGACTCGGCCGATGAGTCCTCGGCGACGAGACAGCCCATGCCGCGCCCACCTTCGGTTCGTCACGAACTCGGGCCCGTCCGGCTGGAACTGCCGGGGGACTGGAGGGTCCGCGACCCTGTGCCTGCCGGGGCCGAGCGCGTCGAACTCGTCCCCGCCGGCGGGAGGGATCGGCGAATAGTGCTGGTGCACAGTCTTCTTCGTGAAGATATGGACTTGGCCGGCGTGGGGGAGGTGCTGGCCCGGCGCGCGGACGAACGTTCCCCGGTGATCCGTGACCTCGACCCCGACACCACCTTCGCGGACCGCCCGGTGATCGCCTACGTGGAGGCGCCGGACGAATTCTCGCTCGTGCGTTGGTTCGTCGTGGTCGAGTCCGGCATGCAGGTGGCGGTCGGATGCCAATTCCTCGTCGACGAATGGGCGGGAATCAAGAACGAATGCGAGCAGGCCGTCCACACCGTGACGGTGGAGTAGCGGATCGCCCCGTTCGCCGAGCCGGGGAACCCGGCGGACAGGCGCTGCGTCCAATCGGATGTAGGCGCGAACCGGCTTCGGCCACGGTGGGCCGGAGGGATACGGGACGCGGGACGACGGAGGAGACAGGCGTGACGCAACCAGGGCAGGGCAGTTCGAATCGGGTGGCGACCGACGTCGCGACCATGGAGACGGCGGCGCGGCAGATCGAGGACTCCCACGGAGAACTCGAACAACTGCTCGGTGCGCTGCGCACCACCGTGTCGTCGTCGCCGGACGTATGGCAGGGCCGGTCGGGGATGGCGTTCACCGACGTGATGTCGCGATGGGACCGCAGCGCCCTCCAGCTCAACGAGGCACTGGCCGCGATCGTCGCCGGCATCCGTACCAACGGCCGGGCGTACGAGGACACCGTCCAGGCCCAGGCGCAGTCGCTGAACGTCCTCGGCGACAGCCTCCACGGCACCTACTGACGCCGCTGCGGGCGGGCCGGTGCGGAACCGCGCATCGGCCCGTGCGCACAACACGACTCACGACTCGAGGAGAACGAACGAATGAGTGGACCCGATGTGATCCGGCAGGACTTCGGTGGCATCGACGACCTGCACACCCGCGTCGTCGGACTGCAGCGCGGCATGAACGACACGCTCGACCGGATCAGGTCACAGGTCGAGCCGCTGGTGCAGACCTGGGACGGGCAGGCCCGGTCCGAATACCACGTCACCCAGCAGAAGTGGGATCGGGCATCCGCCGAGCTGAATCTGCTGCTCGACCAGATCGCCGTCGCCGTGGCGCGGGGCAACGACGAGATGCGCAGCGTCGAATCCGAGCTGGCACGGAGGTGGCAGGCCTGAAGCGACACGAGTAGCGAGCGACGTCCCGGTGGTGGAGAGGCCGCCGGGACGTCGTGCTGTTTTGACCGTGCACACACCTCCCCGGTATCGTGTGCCGTTGGCGTGTCGTCCGTCGTCGTTGCCTCGTGCGCGGCGAACGTCGCTTCTCGGGTCCCAACTGGCCGCCGGAAGCGATCATCGGCGGCGCGCGGGCCAGCAGCGAAACGATAGACGAGGAAGATCTGTGTCTACGTACACACCGAAGGCCGGCGACGTGACCCGCCAGTGGCACGTCATCGACGCCACCGACGTGGTGCTCGGCCGCCTCGCGGTGCAGGCGGCGAACCTGCTCCGCGGCAAGCACAAGCCCACTTTTGCCCCCCACGTGGACGGTGGCGACTTCGTCGTCATCATCAACGCGGACAAGGTTGCCATCTCCGGCAACAAGAAGCAGGACAAGCTCCTGTACAACCACTCCGGCTACCCGGGCGGCCTCCGGTCCCGCACCGTCGGTGAGGTTCTGGAGAAGAACCCGGACCGTCTGGTGGAGAAGGCCGTCACCGGCATGCTCCCGAAGAACAAGCTCGGTCGCGCGATCGCGAAGAAGCTGAAGGTCTACGCGGGCCCGAACCACCCGCACACCGCGCAGCAGCCGGTGCCGTTCGAAATCAAGCAGGTGGCGCAGTGACCGAGAACGTGAACGAGAACTACAGCGACGAGTACACCGACGCCGAGAACGTCGAGGTCGCCGCGGACGAGTACGTGGCCGAGGAGGCCGCTCCGGCTCCCGCGCCGATCGTGTTCGACCGCCCGGTGCAGACCGTCGGCCGCCGCAAGGAGGCGGTCGTCCGCGTCCGCCTCGTGCCCGGCACCGGCAACTTCGTGCTCAACGGCCGCACCATCGAGGACTACTTCCCGAACAAGGTGCACCAGCAGCTCGTCAAGTCGCCGCTGGTCACGGTCGAGCGCACCGAGCAGTTCGACGTGCATGCCCGCCTGCACGGCGGCGGCCCGTCGGGTCAGGCCGGCGCCCTGCGCCTGGCCATCGCCCGCGCGCTGATCGAGGTCACCGCCGAGGATCGCCCCGCGCTCAAGCGCGCCGGCTTCCTCACGCGTGACCCGCGTGCCACCGAGCGCAAGAAGTACGGCCTGAAGAAGGCCCGTAAGGCACCGCAGTACTCCAAGCGCTGATGTGCCGCCGACGCTGACCTCGTCAGCCTCGGCTCCTGTTCGACCACGAGAGCAGGCGCCGGTAGAGAATTCCCTACCGGACGCCTGCTCTCGTGCATTGACGTACTTTTTGCGACAGCAGGCGGCGCCCGCGGACGGCGGAGACCGCATTTCTCGACGTGGAGGACTTTGCTCGATGGGTCGGATGTTCGGCACCGATGGCGTGCGAGGCTTGGCGAACGCCGAGCTCACGGTCGAACTGGCGGTACGGCTCGCCGGGGCGGCCGCGACCGTGCTGGCAGGCGGTGCCGAGGGCCGGCGCCCCGTCGCGGTGGTGGGCCGCGACCCCCGTGCCAGCGGGGAGATGCTCGAGGCCGCCGTGACCGCGGGCCTGACCGCGGCCGGCGTCGACGTGTTGTCCGTCGGGGTGCTGCCCACCCCGGCTGTCGCGTTCCTGACCGGGGCCTACGACGCCGACCTCGGCGTGATGATCTCCGCGTCGCACAACCCCATGCCGGACAACGGCATCAAGATCTTCGCGGCCGGCGGTCACAAGCTCGACGACGCCGTCGAGGACCGTATCGAGGCCATGCTGCACGGTGCGGGCGGGGTCGCCCGCCCCACCGGCGCGGGCATCGGCCGGGTGCGGACCGCCGACGACGCCGCCGACCGCTACCTCGCCCACCTCGCGACGGCGGTGCGCATGCCGCTGACGGGCCTGACGGTCGTGGTGGACTGCGCCAACGGCGCCGCGTCGCGCGTCGGGCCGGCCGCGTACGCCGCGGCCGGGGCCACGGTCGTCGCGCTGCACGCCGACCCGGACGGGCTCAACATCAACGACGGCTGCGGTTCGACGCATCTCGACGGCCTCCGGGCCGCGGTCGTCGAGCACGGCGCCGACCTCGGTCTCGCGCACGACGGCGACGCCGACCGGTGCCTCGCGGTCGATGCGACGGGCACCGTGGTGGACGGCGACGCGATCATGGCGATCCTCGCCCTCGGGATGCGCGAGGCCGGCGAGCTGCACGCCGACACGCTCGTCGCCACTGTGATGAGCAACCTCGGCCTGCACCTGGCGATGCGCGAGGCCGGGATCACGGTCGTGACCGCCGGCGTCGGCGACCGATACGTGCTCGAGGAGCTGCGCCGCGGCTCGTTCAGCCTCGGCGGCGAACAGTCCGGCCACATCGTGCTGCCGGCCCTGGGAACCACCGGCGACGGGGTGCTCACCGGCCTGCGCCTCATGGAACGGATGGTCGCGACCGCTTCGCCCCTCGCGGAGCTCGCCGCGGTCATGCGCACCCTGCCGCAGGTGCTGGTGAACGTGCCCGTGTCGGACAAGGCCGCGGTGGCCAAGGCTTCCGTCGTCGCGGACGCCGTTGCCGCCGTGGAGCGGGAACTGGGGGAGACCGGGCGGGTGCTGCTGCGTCCGTCGGGCACCGAACAACTGGTCCGGGTGATGGTCGAGGCCGCCGACGACGCGGTGGCCCGTGCTCTCGCCGATCGTCTCGCGGGAGCGGTCGCCTCCGTCTGACGGCACCGATCCGACGGCCTCCATCTGTCGGCCTCCATCTGTCGGCTCTGCCCCGCCGGGGAACCGATCCGCCTCCCGCTGCGTCGAACCACCCGGGGGGACGAGGGAGGGGGCGGCGCGGTGCGTGACGGGGTGGGGCTCGACGGTGCGGCGGTCCGGGTGATCGCCGAGGGCCTGGCGGACTCGGCCGCCGAGATCGACTGGCATGCGCGTGCGTGCCGCGCCGTCGGCTTCGGTCCGGACGCGGCCGGCGACCGCTACCGGTCCGAGGCCGAGGTCGTGCGAGCGCGCTACGACGGGCTGCATCGGGCGGTCGCGGAGTGGTCGGCGGCGACGGCCGCCCGCGCGGAGGCGCTGCGGCGCGCGGCCGGGGGGTACGCGTGGCTGGAGCGGGAGTCCGAGTCGGTCCTGCGGGCCGTCGACCTGCCGCCGACGGGGCACCGGTGACCGGAGGAGGCCGGTGACCGGGGGCGGGCAGCGGCTCGACCTGGTGCTCGACGGGGGCCGCGTCGGGTTGCGCTTCTTCGCCGAGCATCTTCCCCGCGCCGAGCGCTGCGCCCCCGGCCTGCCGTCCTGTGCGCAGTTGCGGGAACGCTACGACGAGCAGCGCGGCACGGATCCGGCCGTCCTGCTCGCGGACGCCGACGTGTTCGCCCGGCTCGAGGGTGCCCTGGGTGCCGAGGTCGCGCGGCAGCGCTCCTACGTCGACGCCTTGGCGGCGGCCTGGACCGGAGGCGGGGCGGTGGGTGCGGCCGACGCGCTCGACCGTCATGTGGCGGTCGGCGAGGACCTGCAGGCACGGCTCGGCGCCGCACGTCGCGCGCTGACCGACGCGGCGGCCGCGGTGCTCGCGATCGTCGAGGAGAAGTCCCGGGCGGCCGCCGAGTTCGCCGACACGACCGTCGGCGGGCGCACCGTCGAGGAAATCGACGCGATTCTGGCCGGCGCCGCGGGCGGCGACGGCCCGACGACAGCCCAGCTCGCCGCCTGGGATTCGGCGCTGGGCCCGGCCCCCGAACGCGCGGCTGTCACGCAATGGTGCGGGCGGTGGCGCGACGAGGTGTTCCGGCCCGGGGTGGAGACGGCCGTCGAGTCGTTCCTCGACCTGTGCGACGACACCGACCGAGCGGTGCGGGCGGTACTCGCCGAACTCGCCGCGACGCTGGCGCCGCCGGATCCCGGCCCGCGGAGCGTGGCTCCGATGACCGATCCGTGGTCGCCGTGTGGGGCGGCGACGGACCTGGTGGCCGCGGGGCTGCGGCTGGCGACGGCCGTGGGCGAACTCACAGGCGCGGTC
>NZ_PCZU01000307.1:3454-3553 GCF_002887785.1 Rhodococcus sp. ENV425 | reverse complement strand
AGCCGGAGCGTCCGCTGTCGTCGCCGCCGCCGGATCCGGCACACCCGCCGTCGCGCACACCCGCCCCCGAGACCCCGGCCCCCGCCGCCGGAGGGACGG
>NZ_PCZU01000307.1:0-3395 GCF_002887785.1 Rhodococcus sp. ENV425 | reverse complement strand
GACGAGCCGCGGCGACCGGACGAACCAGGTCACGGCGGAGCGCTCGGTCCCGCACCGCCCGACGAGCCGCGGCGACCGGACGAACCAGGTGACGGCGGAGCGCTCGGTCCCGCGCCGGCCGGGATGCCCGGCACGCGGGCGGACACCCCCGCGCGGCGGCCCGCGTCGGCGGAACCTGCTGGTGAGAGCGTCGAAGCGGGCCCCGAGGAGGAGCCTGCCGACGGCGTGGTCCTGGCGGAGGCGGGGCCGCTGTGACCGGACGGTTCGAACACATCGTCGCCGAGCACCGGGACGCGGTCGAGCGCCGGCTCGAGAACCTGCGGCGCCTCCGGGAACCCCGTGAACTCGCCGCCGGCGCGACGCGCGGGCCGGCGCCGGCCGTCGAAGAGGAGTTCTATCGCCCGAGCAGCTGGTTGATCTGAGTGCCGAGCTCGCGGTCGATCGCGTCGGGCTCGGTGAGCACCTCCGAGCCGGGAAGCTCGGCCTCGGGGTCGGCGAACGGCGCGTAGGTCTTGTCGCCGGCGAGCCGGTACAGCAGATATCCGGTGAGCAGCGCGCGGGTGACCTTCTGGGTGTTGCGCTGGGCGCCGCCGACGCCGAGGAAGGCGAGCAGGCGGCGGCCCTCGATCATGCCGTCGTCGGTGGCCTTGTGGACGGACCGCATCAGCATCTCGCCGCCCCAGGCCTGGGCGACGGCGACGGCATCACTGCCCATCGAGCCGAGGTCCTTCTCGGCGGCGAGCACGAGCCCGGGCGCGTGCACACGCGCGGCCAGGACCGAGGCCGGCGGCGACGTCGGGGCCGGGTAGAGCGCGGCGACGGCGGCCACGTCGCGCCGGGACGCCGCAAGTACCGCAGCTCCCGCGCCCATGCCGTGGCCGATCAGGCCGAGACGGTCGGGGTGCACGCTGATCCGTCCGGTGCCCAGGCGCACGCCCACGCAGATGTCGAGGGTGGTGCCGAGGTCGGCGGCCAGGCCCAGGTGCGACGGGATCGGCCCGCGTTCGGTGCTCGGGGCGGCCACGACGATGCCCCACGAGGCGAGGTGTTCGAACAGCGCCGAGTACTTGTCGAGACCGGTCATCCAGCCGTGGCCGAACGCGACGGCGGGCAGGCCGAAGCCCTCGGCGGGGGTGTAGACGATGCCCGGCTGACCTGCGAGAGCGAGGTTGCCGCGCAGCACCGTGTGCGGTCCGCGCTTCGAGAGCCGCTGGGCCAGGGATTTCGGTTTCGCCGCCACGGCGTGAACGTTAGCCGATGATCAGCTTCGAGCGTGCCACCCGCCGGGACGTGGACGAGTTGTTACCGGCGGGTCGCGGACCAGTACCCTGCTAACCATGTGCGGAATCGTGGGGTACGTCGGGCATCGCCCGGCTCTCGATGTCGTGGTGGAGGCACTGCGGCGGATGGAGTACCGGGGCTACGACTCGGCCGGTGTGGCGGTCCTGGACGGTGCGGGCGGCCTGGCCGTCGAGCGCAAGGCGGGCCGGCTGGCCAATCTCGAGGCCGAGCTCGACGAGGTGGGGGTGGAGCACTTCGCCGGCACCACCGGCATGGGGCACACCCGGTGGGCCACGCACGGTCGTCCCACCGACCGCAATGCGCATCCGCACCGGGACGGGTCGGGGAAGGTGGCGGTGGTGCACAACGGCATCATCGAGAACTTCGCGCCGCTGCGGGTGGAGCTCGAGAAGGCCGGGGTGGAGTTCGCCAGCGACACCGACACCGAGGTGGCGGTGCATCTGGTGGCCCGGGCGTATGCGGACGGGCCGACCGCGGGGGACTTCGAGGCCAGTGCGCTGTCGGTGCTGCGCCGGCTCGAGGGGGCCTTCACGCTGGTGTTCACCCATGCCGACCATCCGGACACGATCGTCGCGGCGCGCCGGTCGACGCCGCTGGTCGTCGGGGTCGGCGACGGCGAGACGTTCGTGGCCTCGGACGTGGCCGCGTTCATCGAGCACACCCGGCACGCGGTGGAGCTGGGCCAGGACCAGGTGGTGGTGATCACCGCCGACGGGTATCAGGTGTCCGATTTCGACGGCGGCACCGACGTGGTGACCCGCCCGTTCGAGATCGACTGGGATCTGGCGGCCGCCGAGAAGGGCGGCCACGACTACTTCATGCTCAAGGAGATCGAGGAGCAGCCCGCCGCGGTGGCCGACACGCTGCTCGGGCACTTCGCCGGGGGCCGCATCGTGCTCGACGAGCAGCGGCTGTCGGATCAGGAGCTGCGCGACGTGGACAAGGTGTTCGTCGTCGCGTGTGGCAGCGCCTACCACTCGGGTCTGGTGGCCAAGTACGCGATCGAGCACTGGACGCGGTTGCCGGTGGAGGTCGAGCTCGCCAGCGAGTTCCGGTACCGGGATCCGGTGCTGGACCGGTCGACGCTGGTGGTGGCGATCTCGCAGTCCGGGGAAACCGCCGACACCCTCGAGGCGGTGCGGCACGCGAAGGATCAGAAGGCACGGGTGCTGGCGGTGTGCAACACCAACGGCGCGCAGATCCCCCGGGAGGCCGACGCGGTGCTCTACACCCGGGCCGGCCCGGAGATCGGGGTGGCCTCGACCAAGGCGTTCCTGGCGCAGGTCGCCGCGAACTACCTGGTGGGGTTGGCGCTGGCGCAGGCCCGCGGCACCAAGTACCCGGACGAGGTGGCCCGCGAGTACGCCGATCTGGCCGCGATGCCGCACCTGATCGCGCGGGTGCTCGAGACGGTCGAGCCGGTGCGGCGCCTGGCGCGGGAGCTGGCGGCGTCGTCGACGGTGCTGTTCCTGGGCCGGCACGTGGGGTATCCGGTGGCGCTCGAGGGTGCGCTCAAGCTCAAGGAGCTGGCGTACATGCACGCCGAGGGCTTCGCCGCCGGCGAGCTCAAGCACGGTCCGATCGCGCTGATCGAGGACGGGCTGCCGGTGATCGTGGTGATGCCGTCGCCGAAGGGGCGGGCGGTGCTGCACTCGAAGCTGCTGAGCAACATCCGGGAGATCCAGGCCCGCGGTGCCCGCACCGTGGTGATCGCGGAGGAGGGCGACGAGGCGGTGCGGCCGTTCGCCGACCACCTCATCGAGATCCCCGCCGCGCCGACGTTGCTGCAGCCGCTGCTGTCGACCGTGCCGCTGCAGGTCTTCGCCGCCGAGGTCGCCCAGGCGCGCGGCTACGACGTCGACAAGCCACGCAACCTCGCCAAGTCCGTGACGGTGGAATAGCGACCCCGGCGGGAGGCCCGATGCGCAGCTACTACCCGTGCGAGCAGGTGCGGGCGGCGGAGGCGCCGCTGCTCGCCGCCCTGCCCGAGGGCACGCTGATGCGCCGCGCCGCGTTCGGGCTCGCCCGGGTCGCGGCGGCGGAACTGCGCTCGCGCACCGGCGCCGTCGCCGGTCGTCGCGTGACCCTGCTCG
>NZ_PCZU01000058.1:0-5826 GCF_002887785.1 Rhodococcus sp. ENV425 | reverse complement strand
GCTGGTCGTGCACCATGGTCCAGGTCCAGTCCACCAGCTGGCGGCGCCGGTTCTCCTCGAACAGGCCCGCCTCGGTGAGCACCCGGCGGTGTTCGAGGACGGTGTCCCAGAACGTGTCCAGGCCGGCGCCCTCCAGGCCGCTCATGGTGATCACCGGGGGTTTCCACACCGCGTCGTGCGGGTGCACGAGCCGCAGCGCGCCGGCGAGTTCCCGGGCCGCGACCCGCGCGTCGCGTTCGAACGGCCCGTCGGCCTTGTTCACCGCGACGAGGTCGGCGAGTTCGAGGACGCCCTTCTTGATGCCCTGCAGCTGGTCGCCGGTGCGGGCGAGGGTCAGGAAGGTGAAGCAGTCCACCATGTTCGCGACGGTGACCTCGGACTGCCCGACGCCGACGGTCTCGACGAGGATCACGTCGAATCCGGCGGCCTCGAGCAGCACCATCGTCTCGCGGGTGGCCTTGGCGACGCCGCCGAGGGTGCCGGCCGTGGGGGACGGCCGGATGTAGGCGTCGCGCTGCACCGACAACCGGGCCATGCGCGTCTTGTCGCCGAGGATGGAGCCGCCGGTGCGGGTCGACGACGGGTCCACCGCGAGCACCGCCACCCGGTGGCCCTTGCCGAGCAGGTACATGCCCAACGCGTCGATGAAGGTGGACTTGCCGACGCCGGGGACGCCGGTGATGCCCACGCGCATCGCTCCGCCCGCCTCCGGGAGCAGGCGCAGCAGCAGCTGTTGTGCCTGCTCCCGGTGGTCGTCCCGGGTGGATTCGACCAGGGTGATCGCCTTCGCCAGGCCGGCCCGCCGGTTGGCGAGCACGGCCTCGGCGAGGGCGTCGACGTCGACCGCGGGCCGACGGGTGGGACTGCCGACCGGGGTGCTGCCCATGCCGGGTCAGGCTCCCAGGTCGTGACCGAGCTGGTCGGCGAGCTTGTGCAGCAGGCCCACCGCGGCGGCCGCGATGACGGTGCCGGGCGGGAAGATCGCCGCGGCCCCGGCCTGGTACAGCTCGTCGAAGTCGCCGGGCGGGATGACGCCGCCGACGACGATCATGATGTCCGGGCGGCCCACCTCGGCGAGGGCCTCCCGCAGCGCGGGCACCAGGGTCAGGTGTCCCGCGGCCAACGACGACACGCCGATGACGTGCACGTCGTTGTCGGCCGCCTGGTTCGCGACCTCCTCGGGGGTCTGGAAGAGCGGTCCCACGTCGACGTCGAAGCCGAGGTCGGCGAAGGCGGTGGCGATCACCTTCTGCCCGCGGTCGTGACCGTCCTGCCCCATCTTCGCGACGAGGATGCGCGGCCGGCGGCCCTCCTCCTCGGCGAACTTCTCGACGAGTTCGGTTGCGGTGCTGATGTTGCCTGCCTTTCCGGCCTCGTCCCGGTAGACCCCGCTGATGGTGCGGATCTCGGCCTGGTGCCGTCCGTACACCTTCTCGAGGGCGTCGGAGATCTCGCCGACGGTGGCCTTGGCGCGGGCCGCGTCGATGGCCAGGGCCAGCAGGTTGTGGTCCGGGCCGCCGTCGGCCGAGCCGGCGGCGCGGGTCAGCGCGTCCAGCGCGACCTGCACGGACTCGGGATCACGGTCGGCGCGCAACTGCTCGAGCTTGGCGATCTGCTCGGCCCGCACGCGGGAGTTCTCGACCTTGAGGACCTCGATTTCGTGGTCCTCGGTGACCTGATACTTGTTGACGCCGATCACCGGCTGGCGGCCGGAGTCGATCCGCGCCTGGGTGCGGGCCGCGGCCTCCTCGATGCGCAGCTTCGGGATGCCCTCGGAGATGGCCTGGGCCATGCCACCGGCCTCCTCGACCTCCGCGATGTGCTTGCGGGCGCGGTTGGCGAGCTCGTGGGTGAGCCATTCGAGGTAGTACGAGCCGCCCCACGGGTCGATCGGCCGGGTGGTGCCCGATTCCTGCTGCAGCAGCAGCTGGGTGTTGCGGGCGATGCGGGCGGAGAAGTCGGTCGGCAGTGCCAGCGCCTCGTCGAGGGCGTTGGTGTGCAGCGACTGGGTGTGGCCCTGGGTCGCGGCCATCGCCTCGATGCAGGTGCGGGCGACGTTGTTGAACACGTCCTGCGCGGTGAGCGACCAGCCGGAGGTCTGCGAGTGGGTGCGCAGCGACTTGGACTTGGCCGACTTCGGGTGGAACTTCTCGACGAGCTCGGCCCACAGCAGACGGCCGGCCCGCATCTTGGCGATCTCCATGTAGAAGTTCATCCCGATGGCCCAGAAGAAGGACAGGCGCGGGGCGAACTTGTCGATCTCCATGCCCGCGTCGAGGCCGGCGCGGAGGTACTCGACGCCGTCGGCGAGGGTGTAGGCCAGCTCGAGGTCGGCGGTCGCACCGGCCTCCTGGATGTGGTAGCCGGAGATCGAGATGGAGTTGAAGCGCGGCATGTTCGCGCTGGTGTAGGCGAAGATGTCGGAGATGATCCGCATCGACGGCTTGGGCGGATAGATGTAGGTGTTGCGGACCATGAACTCCTTCAGAATGTCGTTCTGAATGGTTCCGGCCAGCTGCTCGGGCTTGACGCCCTGCTCCTCCGCGGCGACGACGTACAGCGCCAGGATCGGCAGGACGGCGCCGTTCATGGTCATCGACACCGACACCTGCGACAGGTCGATGCCGTCGAACAGCTGCCGCATGTCGAGGATCGAGTCGATCGCGACGCCGGCCATGCCGACATCGCCCTGCACGCGGGGATGATCCGAGTCGTAGCCGCGGTGGGTGGCCAGGTCGAACGCCACCGACAGGCCCTTCTGCCCGGCCGCGAGGTTGCGCCGGTAGAAGGCGTTGGACTCGGCGGCGGTGGAGAAGCCCGCGTACTGGCGGATGGTCCACGGCTGGTTGACGTACATCGTCGGGTACGGGCCGCGCACGAACGGCTCGAGGCCCGGGTAGCTGCCCAGCGGGTAGCCCTCGGCGACGATCCGGTCGCGGTCGGCCTTGGTGTAGACGGGCTTGACGTCGATGCCCTCGGGCGTGGACCACACCACCTGATCGGTCGTGTAGTGGTTGGCGGCGGCGACCGATGCGACGAGCGCCGTGGCCTGCTCCTCGGTGGGGGCGGCGGGAGCCGGCGCCGCCGGATCCGTCAGCGGGACGTCGGCGAAGCTGCCGATCTCGTGTTCGATGCTCACTTACGCTCCCAGGGTGGTCAGCAGGTCGGTCAGCGCGGCGATCGCGTCGATCTTGGCGGTGAGGAACCCGTCCGGGCGCTCGGCGCCGGTGGTCTCGCTCACGGCCCTCTCCGGCCCGGCCAGCAGGACGGTACCGATCCCGGCGCCGCGGAGCGCGGTGACCGCGGCGGCGGCCTGTTCGCCGTAGCGCTTGTCGGTGCCGCACACGACGGCGACGGTGGCGCCCGAGTCGCGGACGGCGGCGGCGATGCTGTCGTCGTCGACGGACAGCGGGCCGGGGTTGACCGTCTCGATGCCGCCGGAGGCGAGCAGGTTCGCGGCGAACGTCGTGCGGATGTTGTGCTCGGCGATCGGGCCGAGCGGGGCGAGCAGCGCCCTGGGCCGGGTGCCGTGCGCGGCGAGATGGACGTCGGAGCGGTTGCGCAGCGCCTCGAACGCCGCGGCGTACCGGGCGACATCGGCGCCGGCGTCGGCGGTCTCCGCGGGCAGCGGGGCCTCGGCGAGGTTCGGGAACTCGTTGACGCCGGTCACCGCGGTCCGGCGGTGGGCGATGTCGGAGTCCCGGCGGGCGCGGGTGGCGGCGATGCGCTCGCCGATCAGGCCGTCGTCGAGGGCGGTGCGGTAGCCGCCGGCCGCCTCGATCTGCTGGAAGAACTCCCACGCCTTGGCCGCGATCTGCGCCGTGAGTTCCTCGACGTACCAGGACCCGGCGGCCGGGTCGAGGACGCGGCCGAGGTTGGATTCCTCGAGCAGCAGCAGCTGGGTGTTGCGGGCGATGCGCGCGGAGAAGGCCTCCGACACGCCGAGCGCACCGGTCGGCAGGGCGGTGTCGAACGGGAGCACGGTGACCGCGTCCGCCCCGCCGATGCCGGCGCCGAACGCGGCGAGGGTGGTGCGCAGCATGTTCACCCAGGGGTCGCGCTGGGTCATCATCGCGGCGGAGGTGACGGCGTGCTGGGGGGCGTGGCCGGCCTCGGCGGCGCCCACGACCTGCGCGATGCGGGCCCACAGCTGCCGGCCGGCGCGGAACTTGGCGATGGTCTGGAACTGGTCGTCGGTGGCGGCGAGCCGGAACTCGATCTGGCCGAGCGCACGGGCCGCGGACTGGCGGCTGCCGGTCAGCTCGCGCAGGTACTCGAGGCCGGCGGCGACGGCGGCCCCGAGTTCCTCGGCGTCGGCGGCCCCGGCGTTGTGGAACGCGGTGCCGTCGACGGTGAGGGCCCGCACGGTCTCGGCGCGGTCCGCGGCGGCGTGGGCGAGTTCGACGGCCTGGGCGACGGTGACGTCGGCCCGACCCGAGAACGCGCTGGTCAGCGGCGCGGCACCGAGGTGCAGGCGCACGGCGCCGCGGTCGGCGACGTCGGTGCGCGCATCGAGCAGGGCGTAGAGGGCGGCCGCGGCGGCGGCGGTGTCGGCGCCGGCGTCGAGGGTGACCGGCGCGAGGTCGAACAGGACCTTGTCGAGCGCGGCGGGCAGGTCGGCGATCGCGATGCCGTCCGCGCCGACGCGCAGCCACAGGGCGCTGACGCCGTTCTCGAGGGCGTCGAGGATGCGCTCGTTCACGTCACCGGCGGTGTCGCCGAAGCGGGCGCTGACGAGCCAGCCGGTGTTGACGTCGCGGGTCGCGGAACCGCCGCGGACGAACGGGAAGGAGCCGGGCAACGGCGCCTCGGGACGCTCGTCGCGCACGCCGTAGAGGGGGGCGACGGCGACGTCGTCGTAGGTGGTGGTCGCGAGCAGCCGCTGCGGTTCCGGTCCGAGCTCCGCGGGGTCGACGCGGCGGGACTTGGCCAGCACCCCCGCCACCGCCTCCTGCCACTGCGCATAGGCGCGCGCAGCGTCCTCGGCTTCTGAAGCTAATGACACGTGAGGGTCCTCTCGTACGCAGCGGGCGGGCTCGCCGAACACGGCCGTGGGAAACCTTAAACCGATTCCGATGTGATGCTAGCCGCATACACGCCGGCCCTATTGTGGGGATCACCACAGTTTCCCTAGCGATCGATAATGTCGTCGCCTAAGGAATCTACCGCGTGCCGAGGCAACCGCTCGTCCGGCCCCCGGCCCCGGTATCGTGACCGTTCGTGACGAGGATGCTGCGGGACCGCCGGATCCTCGGTGCCCTCGCCGTACTGGCCGCGCTCGCGGTCGTCGCGGTGCTGCTCCCCCACCCGTCCGTCGCCGAGGTGCGTGCGTGGGCCGAGTCGGCCGGGCCGCTCTTCCCGCTGCTGTTCTTCCTGATCCACGCGGTGGTGACCGTGGCCCCGTTCCCGCGGACGGTGTTCACCCTCAGCGCCGGGGTGCTGTTCGGGTCGGCCACCGGGATCGCGGTGACCGTCGCCGCCACGACCGTCAGCGCCGTGCTGGCGCTGCTGCTGGTGCGCGCGATCGGCCGCGGCGTGGTCGAGGCCCATCTGAATCATCCGACGGCGCAGGCGGTCGACGAGCGGCTGGCCCGCCGGGGCTGGCTCGCGGTGGGGTCGCTGCGGCTGATCGCGCCGCTGCCGTTCGCGGTGGTCAACTACTGCTGCGGGGTCTCGTCGGTGCGGCTGGTCCCGTACACGCTGGGCACGGTCGCCGGCATCCTGCCGGGCACGGTGGGCGTGGTGTTGCTCGGCGACGCCCTGACGGGACGGACCGATCCCGCATTGCTGGCGGTCTCGGCGGTGTGCATCGCTCTCGGCGCGTCG
>NZ_PCZU01000306.1:9748-10225 GCF_002887785.1 Rhodococcus sp. ENV425 | reverse complement strand
CGAGCCACGGACGTCGCGGCGCGTCGAGCCACGCGCCCGCGAGCACGGCCCAGCGCTGCGCGGGCGGCGCGTTCGACCAGCCGTCGGCGGCGGTGGTCGGCGCCCAGTAGTCGTCGATGTCCGTCGGGGGCGGCGGCTGGGGCACACCCCGCGAGATCAGGCCGGCCGCGGCGAGCACCTCGACGAGCAGCGCGGCGAGTTGCTCGTCGACATCGACGGTCTTGGCGAGGCGGCGCAGTTCGCGCACTCCGAGTCCCCCGGACTTGAGCGCGGGGGCGGGCAGCGCGGCGAGCGCGTCGATCAGGTTCTCGCAGTGCCGCAGCAGTTCGAGGGCGGCGCCCGCAGCGGTGGCGTTGACCTCGGCGACGACGTGCGTCGCGGGCAGCGGCCGGGGCGGGGTGAGGGCGGCGGGGTCGAAAGGGGCCTCGCCGCGCAGCGCCTGCCCGACCCGGTGCGGCAGCTCGACGGTCTCGTCGT
>NZ_PCZU01000306.1:2152-9659 GCF_002887785.1 Rhodococcus sp. ENV425 | reverse complement strand
TCGCGGGTACGCCCGACGGGCGAGGTGCGCGCGAGGGTGTCGAGCAGGCTGCGCTGCGCCGGATCGAGGTCGGCGAGCAGGGCGCCGACCTCGGCCGGGGCCGGCAGCGGCTCGGGGTCGGGACTGCGGCCGATTCGCCACGGCACCGCCTCGGCCGCGGCCTTGACCAGCCGCAGCCCGTCGGCGGGACCCCACACGAGCGACAGGCGGCGCAGGCGGTCGAGGGACCGGTCGACGTTCTTGGCGGTGACGCGGCCGGACACGGAGTCGAGCAGCACCCGGCGGGTCACCGGCTCCCGGTCGGCGCCCAGCCGGGTCAGCGCGTCGACCACACCGAAGTCGAGGACGGTGAGCTCGTCGGCGGCGCGGAACACCGAGGCACGTTGCTGCGCGCGGCCGGCCAGGACGGCCATCGTCGCGGGTGGCGGGACCACCAGGTCGGGGCGCGCGCGCAGCAGCTCGGCGAGGTCGGCGTCGCGGCGGTCGCTCAGCCAGCGCGCGAGCGACTCCGGCCCGGTCTCCGGCGCGGCGGGGTCGGTGGCGGTCATCGAGACCAGATTAGAGACCTGAAGTAGCTGTCCGTGAACCTGCCTGCCAAAATGAGCGCATGGCTGACAATTCGAAGAAGCAGTATGTCGATCCGGGGTGGCCCAAGGTGGCGGACGGGGACCACGCCGTCACCGAGTTGTCCTCGACTCGTTCTGGCCCGTTGTCCCCGTACGGCGAGGAGATGGAGTTCCCGTTGCCGGTCGACTCCCTGCCGTACACCCACCCCCGCACCGTCATCAACCGCTGATCGAAGCACGAAAGAGCCCCGCACCGGAACGGTGCGGGGCTCTTTCGTGCGTCTGTGCCGGGTGTCAGTTCGGCAGGGCGGCGTTGACCGCGTCGACGAGGTTCTGGTCGACGGCGATGCCGGCCTGGCGCAGGGCGTCGAGGCCCTGTTCGAAGCCGGCCCGCAGGCCCTGGGCCTCCGCGGGCAGAGCGGGAAGCTCGGGCACCTCGGGGGCGGCCTCGACGACCGGGGTGTTCTGGACGGTGCCGGCGCTCGTGGACGGGGCGCTGCGCTGCGTCGGAGCGCTGCTCAGGCCGAGGCTCGAGGAGCAGGACGGCCACGCGCCCCAGCCCTGGCCGGCGAGCACGCGCTCGGCGACGGTGATCTGCTGCTCGCGGGTGGCCTGGTTGGCGGTCGCCGCGTACTCGCCGCCGCCGTAGGCGTTCCACGTGCTGGGGGAGAACTGCAGGCCACCCTGGTAGCCGTTGCCGGTGTTGATGCCCCAGTTGCCGCCGGACTCGCACTGCGCGAGGCGGTCCCAGTCGGAGTCGGGAGCGGCGTTGGCGGTGCCGCTGAAGGCGACGCCCGTGACGCCGAGAACCGCGCTGGTCAGCGCGAACTTGGCGACGGTGCGGCCGGTGTTGGTGGGTTTGCGATGGCGTCCGCTCATGTCGGTTCCGGTTCCTCTCCGTACGCGCCTACGAGGTCAGCTGTCGGGTTCGGGCTGAAGAGGTAGCCCGGCCTCCTCGCCGGTGGGCGATTCGGCTTCACCCCAAGGACCGTCGCCGTGGGCGGCGATCCGGGTGCCTCCTGGGAATCGGTGTTCCCTGGGAGACCGTTGGGTCCCCCGCTTCCTGCTCCCGTGGATCGTTCGTCGGGACACCCGGAATCCGCGGAGCAGGATTTGGCGCGACGGACCCGGGGTGGCCGAACCAACCGGCCGGAGACGACGGTAACGGCTCGAGGCGGGGATTGTCACCAATTGATAACGCCGAGCGCGGCGAGGGCGGCGCGTGAGTGGCGCGTGTGGCGGGATGAAGTCGCAGGTAGGGACCAAAGTCCATCGCCGGTGCCGGTTCGCGACCTCGCCGTTATGCCCGTGTTATGTGAGGAACGTCACATGTAACTCGGGCGGTTGTCCACCGGGACGATGTCCTTCCCGAGCGGCAGCAGCGAGATCGGCACCATCTTCAGGTTCGCGAGCGCCAGGGGGATGCCGATGATCGTGATCGCCATCGCGATCGCCGTCACGACGTGACCGAGGGCCAGACAGATGCCGGCGACGACGACCCAGATCACGTTGCCGATCAGCGACCCGGCCCCCGCCGTGGGCTTGTCCACCACCGTCTTGCCGAACGGCCACAGCGCGTACATGCCGATGCGGAACGAGGCGATGCCGAACGGGATGGTGATGATCAGCACGAAGCAGATCAGGCCTGCCAGGAAGTACCCCAGCGCCAGCCACAGGCCGCCGAAGACCAGCCAGATGATGTTGAGCAGAATTCTCACGTGCGATCCCTTCCGCGGGAGCGCCGGCCGGAGCGCAGCGCGAAGGTCAATGCCAGCACGAAGCCGAGCGGCCAGGCGAGAGTCAGCAGATACAGCACCAGGCCCGGCCGGCCGTCGGTGACGGCGGGGGTCAGGAAGATCGCCACCACGGCGACGATCCCGACCAGGAAACATGCCAGCGCGGCCTTGAGCAGGCCGTTGCCCGGTGCGGAAGAACTGGAGGTGCCCACGGGTTCCACCGTAGTGCTTCCCCACCCGCCCGCGCCGCCGCCGGACTTTCGAAGGTGGACTCCGCCGCGGGTACACTGACGCATGTCTGCGCGTCCCGCACTCGAAGCGGGGCGCGTTGTTTTGCATATCCACTCGTGCCCACCGGGGCACGGCTGTCGAGGAGCGGGTGAACGCAGTGCCTACCGGCAAGGTGAAGTGGTACGACATGGAGAAGGGCTTCGGCTTCCTGTCCCAGGAGGAGGGCGAGGACGTCTATGTGCGTGCCTCCGCGCTCCCGGCCGGGGTCGAGGGCCTCAAGCCGGGTCAGCGGGTGGAGTTCGGCATGGCCGCGGGCCGTCGCGGACCGCAGGCGCTCAGCCTGAAACTGCTCGATCCGCTGCCGTCGGTGCGCCAGGGCGGGCGGCGTGAGGCGGCCCCCCAGAAGCGGCACACGCCCGACGAGCTGCACGGCATGGTCGAGGACATGATCAAGCTGCTCGAGGCCACCGTGCAGCCGGAGCTGCGCAAGGGCCGCCATCCCGAGCGCAAGACCGCCCAGCGGATCTCCGAGGTGATGCGGGCCGTCGCCCGCGAGCTCGACTCCTGACGCCCGGCGTCGGGCCGACCCGACGCGAGAGGGGCCTTCCGGGACAGCACCCGGAAGGCCCCTCTCGCATGCCGGACGGGGGTCAGAACGTCTGGATCGCCCACACCGGCGCCTGCTCCCCGGTGGCGGGAAGCTGCAGCACCACATTCAGCAACTGCGCGCCGGGGTCGGACGGCACCGTCACGGCCCGGGCCTGACCGGGCGTGTAGTCGCGGAACCCCTCGAAGATCTCGCCGGTGCGGGGATCACCGTAGGTGACGTTCAGCCGCCAGTCCGAGTCGGTGATCTCCGACGGCAACGACAGCTGCAGCGGCCGGCCCGCCGGCACCTCGAGCATCACGGCCTCGAGGCCGGCGCACGTGCCGTCGGCGCTGCACAGGCCGGGCTCGACCGTGACCGTACGGCCCTGCGCGTACGCCGTCACCGTGGGCACGCTCGGCGGTGCGGAACGGACGAGGGAGACCACGACCGCGGTGAGCCCGCCGATCGCGACCAGCGCCACGATCACCAGGATCGCGATCGTCTTCTTCGTCCGGGGCTGCAGTCTCATCACGTTCCGTTTCTCGTCGTACGTCCGCCTGGCCGCGGGATGCGACCGGTGGTCTCCTGGGTGGCGTGTTCCGGGCGTTTGCCACCGAAGCCCGGAACGACGGTGCCTCCACGGTAGGTGAGGATCGTCTGCGTCAGACCGAGGGCCAGCACGACGGTGACCACGGTGAACCCGAGCCAGTACTCGGTCGGCAGCAGGACCCCCAGGGCCCCGCCGAACACCCAGCTCAGCTGCAGCACCGTCTCCGAGCGACCGAACCCGGACGCGATGGACTCCTCCGGCAGGTCCTGCTGCAGTGACGCGTCCAGCGACACCTTCGCCAGCGCGCTCGCGCAGGATCCCACCAGCGCCACGAGGGCCGCCGTGATCAGGTTGCCGGTCGCGGCGGCCAGCGCCGCCATCACCGTCACGGCCGCGGTGCACCGCACCACGATCAGCGCGGGACGGCCCAGCGTGAGCCGCGCGCCGGTCGCGTTGCCGGTGAAGTTGCCGATGGCGGCGGCCGCGCCGACCAGACCCAGCATCCCCGCCTGGACCAGGGGCTCGTGCTCGGTCTTCGACTTGGCGACGAACGCGATGAACAAGGTCAGGAAGCCGGTCAGCACCCGGATCGTGCCGTTGCCCCACAAACCGGTGAGCACGGCCCGCCCCAGCGGCTGCCGGCGGCTCTTCGCGCCGCCGGCGGCGCGCGCGGGCGTCGCGATCACTTCGGTGCGGGTCCCGGTGACCTCGGTGCGGGCCTCGGCGCCGTGATACGACAGCGTGGCCGGCACCTCGCCCTCGGTGACCTCGACCCACGACGGGATCCGCATGCTCAGGTACGCGCCGAACGCCGTGATGACGGCGCACAGCCACAGTGCGCCGGACGATCCGAACAGCCAGGCCGCGGCGGCGGCGACGGCCCCGGCGCCCATCGTGCCGCCCACCAGGCCGAACACCGTGAGCCGGGAGTTCACCCGGACCAGATCGATCTCGGGCGGCAGCACCCGCGGCGTCACCGCCGATTTGAGCACCGCGAACGATTTGGACAGCACCATCATCGCCAGCGCGGCGGGGTACAGCCCCCAGCTGTCGAAGTTGAACACCAGCACCACGGCGAGCACGGTGCGCGCGGCGAACGACGTGGCCAGCGCCAGCCGGCGACCGTGCTGCAACCGGTCGAGCAACGGACCGATCAGCGGGGCGATCACCGCGAACGGGGCGATCGTGATGAGCAGATACAGGGCGACCTTGGTCTTGTCCTCGCCCGTGGCCGCCGAGAAGAACAGGGTGTTGGCCAGGGCCACGGCGACCGCCGCGTCGCTCGCGAAGTTCGCCATCGTCGCGTAGGTCAGGGCCGTCAGGCCCGAGCGGTCCGCACCGTCCGCGGTGGCGGCCCGGCGGAATGTCGCGATGCCCTTGCTCGTGAGCTCACGGCTGCGCAGCGCCGCGACGCGGGTGACCGTCAGTTTCCGCGGCATCCGTGGGGCCCGCGGGGCGCCGGCGCGCTCCTCGCGGGAGAAGTCGTCGCCCCGGTACCTGCGGGCGTCCTCGACCGGGTGCAGCGGCGGCAGGGGGGTACGTCGCGCAGACGTGCGCCGCGGCGGCGGATAGTTGCCGTTGCCGGGGTGCGGGGCCCGGGCCGACCGGCGGGGACGACCGCCGACGTCGGCGCCTCGGCCCGCGTCGTCGTGTGCGCGTTCCTCGTCCGAATCGGTCACGGCACAATTCTGTCGCACCGGGCGGATCGGTGTTCGGTGGCGTGCCCCACCTGCGGCGCGATCACGGCACGAACCGCACCTCGAACACCGACGGCCAGTACTTGCCGGTGACGAGGAAGCGATCGGTACCGGGCAGGTGCGCGATTCCGTTGAGCACGTCGATGCGCTCGCGCTGCCCGTCGGTGAGCCGCTCGCGCAGCGCCCCGGCGTCCACCACGGCGGTCACCCGGCCCTCGTCCGGGTCGATGCGCAGGATCTCGTCGGTCTTCCACACGTTGGCGTACACGGCACCGTCGTCGGTGCATTCGAGTTCGTTGAGGCGGGTGACGGCGCGGCCCTCGCGCAGGACCGTCACCCGGCCCGTCTCCGCGAAGGTCCCGGGGTGCCGAAACGTCAGCTCCGCGGTGCCGTCGCTCATCACCAGCCGGTCGTCCTGGGCGCACAACCCCCAGCCCTCCCCGTCGTAGCCGGCGCGGCCGCGTTCGGCCAGGGTGTCCCGGTCGCGGGCGACCGCGACCCCGTCACGCCACGTCAGCTGCCACACCGTGGTGCCGGCGACGGTGATGCCCTCGCCGAACATGCCGTCCGGCACCGGCACCCGGACCCGTTCGGCGCCGGTGGCCAGCGACCGCGCCGCGATCCACGACCGGCCGGACAGGCCGGTGCCCTCGAGCAACTCGTCGCCGGACACCTCGAGGCCCTGCGTGAACGCGGCGGGATCGTGCGGATGCACGGCCACGAGCTCGGCCCGCAGGCGCTCGGGCGGCGGACCCGGATCCGCCGGGGCGGAGTCGCACGCGGCTGCCGCGACGCAGGCGGCGACCGCGGCCGCGACGGAGAGCGGACGGCGGCGCATGCCCACATGATGGCAGCCGAGGGTCGCGGTGGCGGTTCCGTGCGGCAGAATGGGGTCCGTGAGTGGTGTGCCTTCCTCAGTTGCGTCCGGCTCCGCGTCCGCCTCTACCGAACAGCTCGTGCAGCCTCTGCTGGCCGACGCCGTCGACGTCGCGCGGGCCGCGCTGCTGGACGCGGGCGAGACCGGCGTCGGCGCGTACCTCGGCGTCGCGGCCGAGGACGACTGCGCTGCCACCCACCGGTTCGCCGCGGAACTGCCCGGGTACCGGGGCTGGCAGTGGGCCGTCGTCGTCGCCGCCGCACCCGGCTCGGACCGGGTGACGGTGAGCGAGCTGGCGCTGCTGCCCGGACCGGACGCGCTCGTCGCGCCGCGGTGGGTGCCGTGGAACGAGCGGATCCGGCCCGGCGACCTCGGTCCCGGCGACCTGCTCGCGCCCCCGGCGGGGGATCCGCGCCTCGTGCCCGGCTACGTCGCCACCGGCGACCCCGAGATCGACGAGACGGCCCTCGAGATCGGCCTCGGCCGCACGCAGGTCATGAGCCTCGAGGGCCGCCTCGAGGCAGCCCAGCGCTGGTACGACGGCGACTACGGCCCCGACTCGGAGATGGCCAAGGCCGCGCCCTCGACGTGCCGGCTGTGCGGGTTCTACCTTCCCCTCGCGGGTTCCCTGCGGGCAGCGTTCGGGGTGTGCGGCAACGAGTTCGCCGCCGACGGCCACGTGGTGCACTCGGCGTACGGGTGCGGCGCCCACTCGGACACCACCCTGCCGACCGGCGCGGGCTCCCCGGTCCACGAGGCGTACGACGACTCCGCTGTGGAGGTCGTCGCCCTGCCGCCGGCCGAGGCGGGTGCGGAGGCGCACGCCCCGGCGGACGCGGAAGGCACGGTCCCGGAGGCCTCGGAGGAGACCGGGTCCGGGAGCGCCGGGGACACGGAGAGCACCGAGAACACCGAGGACACGACTGCCGAGCCGGCCGCGGTCGCGCCGCCGGAACAGACCGACTGAGGATGCCGCGCCCCGACCCCGCCGACCCCTTCGGGACCGCGGCGCTGCGCGAGGGCACCCTGCTGGCCTGGGCGTCGTCCCCGACGCGGCTGCGGGAGGATGCCGCCACCGAGGCCGATCTCGTCCGGGCCGGCTACCGGGACCGGGTGCTCACCGAACTCGCGCAGAACGCCGCCGACGCGGCCGCGCGCGCGGGCGTGCCGGGCGCGCTGTGCCTGTGGCGCGACGGCGACGACCTGCACGTCGCGAACACCGGCGCGCCGCTCGACGAAGCCGGCGTGCAGGCGCTGACGG
>NZ_PCZU01000306.1:198-2090 GCF_002887785.1 Rhodococcus sp. ENV425 | reverse complement strand
CGGCTTCACCGCCGCGGCCGCGGTGAGCGAGGACATCGAGATCCGTTCGCGGTCCGGCTCGATCCGCTTCTCCGCCGCGCACACCCGGGACGCGCTGGCCGACCGCGGCGTGCCCGCCCCGGAGTCCGGCATCCCGGTGCTGCGTCTCGCGTGGCCCGCGTCCATGCCGCCGGCGCCCGGCTGGGACACCGAGGTGGTGCTGCGGCTGCGTCCCGGGATCGACGCGGAGACGCTGCTCGACGGGTTCGCCGCGGAGGCCGTCGACCTGCTCCTCGAGCTGCCCGCACTGGCCGCCGTCACGGTGGGCGGCCGCGAGCTCACCCGCACCTGCACCGAAGCCGAGTCCGGACTGCGCGTCGTCGCCGTCGGCGAGCGGACCTGGTGGGAGTACGCCGGGCCCCACGCCCGCTGGCTCGTTCCCGTCGTGGACGGGGTGGCGGTGCCGGTGCCGCAGGACGTGCTGCGGGCTCCCACCCGCTCCGACGAGGAACTCTCGTTGCCCGCGCTGGTGATCGCCGACGTGCCGATGCAGCCCGACCGGCGCCGCCTGCTCCCCGGCGCCCCGGTGGCCGGCCTCGCGCGCGGCTACGCCGGCTTCGTCGCGGCGCTGCCGCCGCGGCAGCGGCCGGCGATGGTTCCGGTTCCCGGCTTCGCGCGCAGCGAGGTCGACGCGCTGCTGCGTGAGGCCGTGCTGCAGGAGTTGCGCGCGCATCCGTGGCTGCCCCCGGCCGGCGGTGGCGACGATCTGGTCCCGGACCGGGCCACCGCGCTGACCGGTCTCACCGACGAGCTCGCCACCGTCCTCGCCGACGTCGTGCCCGGCCTGATCCGGCCCGATCTGTGCGGGCCGCGGTACGCTGCGGCGCTCGGCGCCGTCGACGTGCACCGCCTCGGGCCGGCGCGGATCGCCGAGCTGCTCGCCGGGGTCGAGCGCGAGCCTGCGTGGTGGTACCGGCTGTACGAGGCGCTCACCCCGCTGGTCGTCGACTCGGTGGTGGCCGAGGAACTCGCCGCGATCCCGGTGCCGCTGTCGGACGGCCGCACCGTCACCGGGCCGCGGACCGCCGTGCTGGGCACGGACGTCGGGCATCTGCGCATGCCGTGGGTGCGCCTCGTGCACCCCGACGCCGCGCATCCCCTGCTGACCCGGCTCGGCGCCGGCACGGTCACGGCGGTGGATCTGCTCGCGGACCCGGCGCTGCTCGCGGCGGTCGAGGACGTCGACGTCGACGACCACGAGGCGACGGCCGAGCTCGCCGAGGTCGTGCTCCGGCTGGCGGCGCAGGTACCGGCCGAGGCGGTGCCCCGAGAGCTGGGGGCGCTGCTCCTACCCGATGCCGACGGCGAACTCGTGCCCGCCGACGAGCTGTTGCTGCCGGGGGCGCCCCTCGCGGATGTGCTGGTCGAGGACGCGCCCTTCGCCACCCTCGATCCGCAGGTGGCGGAGCAGTACGACGCCGAGGCGCTGCGGGCCGTCGGCGTCGGATGGGGTTTCACGGTGCTGCGTGCCGAGCTGCCCACCGGTCCCGATCACGACCTGCCCGACGAGGAGCAGTGGTGGGGAACCCTCGACGAGGACCCCGAGTCGCTCGTGGCGGTGCGCGACCTCGACCTCGTCGACGACGCCCGCTGGGATCGGGCCCTGTCGCTCCTCGTCGCCGAACCCGGCACGGCTGCGGCCCTCGGCGACCGGCGCGGCTACACCGCCTGGTGGCTGCGCACCTACGCGTCGCTGGGCGGCCGGACCCTCGGGCACCTGCGCGCCCCCGACGACGAGGCATTCGCCGGTCTGCTCGACCCCTGCCCGCACCCGGACGCGGACCGTCTGCGGCCGTGCCTGGCCGCGACGGGCGTCGAGAGCACGGAGACGGCCGCGCTGCTTCTCGACCGCC
>NZ_PCZU01000306.1:0-139 GCF_002887785.1 Rhodococcus sp. ENV425 | reverse complement strand
CCGCCCGCGCCCACGCCGCCCTGGCCGCGGCGAGTGCCGCCGGCATGCTCGACCTCGACGCCCTGCACCTGCCCGACGCCGTCCGCAGCCTCGCCGGGTCGATCGTCGACGCGGCGGACGCGCTGGTGCTGGACCGGCC
>NZ_PCZU01000305.1:0-580 GCF_002887785.1 Rhodococcus sp. ENV425 | reverse complement strand
GCCACCGACCACGCCGTGCAGGTCCGCGGCTACTGGGGCGAGGCCGTCACCACCGCCGACCAGGCCCGCGCGCTCCTCGCCGCGACCGGCGGCCACGCCCTCGGCGGCGACCTGTTCGTCGACGGCGCCCTCGGGTCGCACACCGCGTGGCTCGCCGCGCCCTACACCGACCGCCCCGACTGCTGCGGCACCGCCTACCTCACCGTCGAGCAGATGGCCGCGCACCTGCGGGCCTGCACCGAAGCCGGCATCCAGGCCGGCTTCCACGTCATCGGCGACGCCGCCGTCGACGCCGCGGTGCAGGCGTTCGCGGCCGTCGTCGCCGAGCTCGGCGGCCCGGCCGTCGCGGCCCGCGGGCACCGGCTCGAACACCTCGAGATGGTCACCGCCGAGCAGACCGCCCGGCTCGGCGGCTGGGGTGTGATCGCCAGCATGCAACCGGCCTTCGACGCGCTGTGGGGCGGGCCGGACGGGCTGTACGCCACCCGCCTCGGCGCCGACCGCGCCGCCGGGCTCAACCCGTTCGCACCGCTCGCCGCGACCGGCATGTCGCTCGCCTTCGGCTCCGATGCACCGGTCA
>NZ_PCZU01000057.1:0-7918 GCF_002887785.1 Rhodococcus sp. ENV425 | reverse complement strand
GACGGTGAGCAGTTCCGTGGTCCAGGCGATCCCGAACGTGCGGGACAGGGTGCGCGTGGTGGGGGCGGTGCTCGTGCCCGGTCCGAGATCGCGGGGCAGCAGCGACACCGCGTCGCCGACGGTGAGGACCTTGCCCAGCAGTGCCTGGCGCAGGGTGACGTCGTCGATCGTGTGGGTGGCGAGTGCCGATCCGGTGACCGCGACCGTGCGGGCGCCGTGGACGACGACCGGGCCGACGAGGACGGTGGCGTCCTCGCGCAGCCCCACGTTGGAGAGCGTCACGTCGTCGAGCAGGATCGTGCCGGTCGGCGTGCCGGCGGGGGCGAGGCCGGCGACGGCCGCGGTGCGGCGCCCCCCGATCAGCGCGATCGCGTCCCATTCGCGCAGGCCCAGCGCGGTGAGCACCTCCGGGTGCACGCGGACGACGCCGCGGCGCGCATCGGCCGCGGAGGTGTTGAGGCGGACGGTCAACGCGAGTTCGGGGCTGCTCACCCCGCCGAGCCTAGAGCGTCGTCAGCGTCCGCGGGGGCGGCGCAGACCGAGTCGCGCGGCGGACTGCCGGGGCTGCGGGGCGCGCCGGATCGCGACCCGCCGTGGCCTCAGGGCGCGGTGCTCGGCGCGCAGGGCGCGCCGCTCGGACGGCTTGATGTTCCATGTCTCCGGCCGCGCCGCCACCCAGCGCTTGGAACGGATCGCGAACGGGATGTGCGCCAGGTACAGGCCGATGAGGACGAGCATGAGCACGTACGGGTAGGTGACCAGCGCGGCCGCCGCGACCGCCACGAGTACCAGGAGGATCACCGCGTAGCGGGGCGGCACGGACACCGACTTCATCGCCAGGGTCGGTATCTGACTGACGACGAGGGCGGCGGTGAGCAGCGTCCAGGCGGCCACGACGGGGTAGGAGTCCCACCAGCCCTCACCCCACTGGATGTGCGCGGCGACCGGCGCCAGGGCGACGAGGGCGCCGGCGGGGGACGGCACGCCGACGAAGTACTCGCGGGCGTACGCGGGCACCGTGTCGTCCTCGAGCAAGGTGTTGAACCGGGCGAGGCGCAGGACGATGCTGACCGCGTACAGCAGGGAGATGATCCAGCCGAACGGGCTGCCGTCCAGCAGCGTCACGTACAGCACGAGGGCCGGGGCCACGCCGAACGCCACCGCGTCGGACAGCGAGTCCAGCTCGGCGCCGATCTTGGTCGTGGCGTCCAGCAGGCGGGCGATGCGCCCGTCGAGGGAGTCCAGCACCGCTGCCGCGCCGATCATGCCGAGGGCGGTGCCCAGCTGGCCGTCGAGGGCGAACTTCACCGCGGACAGGCCGGCGGAGAGCGCGAGGATCGTGATGACACTCGGCAGCAGCCGCACGGCCTGCGGGCGACCGCGGCGTTTGCGTTCCGGGGCTGCCGGGGAGGCGGCGGACGGGCTCACGGCAGCTGGGCGATGACGGTCTCGGCGCCGATCGTCTTCTGCCCGCGTTCGACGAGGAGGGTGCTGCCCGGGGGCAGGTAGGTGTCGACACGGGAACCGAAGCGGATCAGGCCGTAGGTGTCGCCGATCGGCAGCGTGTCGCCCGCCTTCGCGTCGCACACGATGCGGCGGGCGAGCAGCCCGGCGATCTGGACGACGGCCACGTCGGCGCCGTCGCGGGTCTCGAGGAGCATGCTGTTGCGTTCGTTGACCTCGCTGGCATCGGCGAGGTCGGCCGAGAGGAACTGCCCGGGGCGGTGCACGACCTTGGTGACGGTGCCGCCGACGGGGCTGCGCTGGACGTGCACGTCGAGCACGGACAGGAAGATGCTCACCCGCGGCCGCGGCTCGGTGCCCATCTCGAGTTCGGCGGGCGGCACCGCGGTGTCGACGAGGGCCACCTCGCCGTCCGCCGGGGCCACGACGACGCCGACCCGGTTGGGCGGCACCCGGTGGGGGTGGCGGAAGAATCCTGCGGTGGCGGCGGCCGAGACGAGGCCGGCGCGACGGACCCACTTGCGGTTGCGGCCGAGCGCCGCGACGGCGAGCGGGGCGGCGACGAAGGGGATGCCTGCCGGGTGGAGCGGTGGAATCGTCTTGCGGACCAGTTCGAGAACGTGCTCGACGCTGGTGGGCGGTGGGGTTCCGGGGGGTGTGGGCTTTCGGGCCACGGCTCCTCTTAGTGTCGCGCGGTGTGACCCGCGGGCGTGCGGCCCGCGGGCTAACACAGCCTACGCGAGGAGGGTCACCGTGCGAGGGCCGCGCCCTCGGCCTCGTTCCTGATGCGCGCGAGGGTGGCGTTCATGCCGACCACCATGTCGTCGTCGAAGGCGGTCGCGCCACCGAGGACCTTGTCGATGAGGAACTGCGAGACCTTGCTGGTCCCGGTGGGCGCCTCCCGTCGCTGGATCACCCGGGTGCCGGTGTCGGTGGGCTCGAGGGTGAACGACCAGACGGTGCGGTTCTCGTTGACCCGGAAGCGGAGCAGGCGCCCCGGCTCGAAGGCGAGCACCTTGGCGGTGGTGGGCCACACGAGCAGGCCCTTGCGGTTGACATTGATCGTCTTGGTCCCGACTCCGACGGGTCCGCCGAGCACGGCCATCTTCCGGCACTGCGGGCTCCACTCGCCCATCCGCTTCAGGTCGGAGATCACATGCCACACCTGCTGTGGCGATGCGGCGATCTCGACGGTGGCTTCGAGGGTCTTCGACACGGGGCCTCCCTGATTCTTCGCGTAACCGCGAGTTACAAATACAGCCCGTCGATCATAGCCGAGTCTGTGACGCCCGCCACCCGGACGTGCACCACCCGCCGGCGGGGAGGGCCCGCGACGAGCCGCGGCCGGGGTGCGCCCGGTGGCCGGCGCCTTCCCGTCCGGCGAGGGTCCGGCCGAGCAGTACCAGGCCCCACGGCCCGATCACCCAGACCGGCCACGGGTACACGGCCGCGCCGACGGCGATCGACACGATCGCCCAGATCACGAGGTTGATCGTCCCGGCTGCGGCCCAGGCTCCCCACTCGATCCGCTGATGCAGGGGGAGCCGGCGGTCCGCGGTGCGGGCCGGGGCGGGCGGGGGTGCGGGTGAGGCCGGGGGTGCCGCCGGAAGGTCGCTCAGTACCCGGTGCGCCTCGTCGGTGGTGACGGACCGGTACACCTCGCCGACCCGCTGGTCGAACTCGCCGATCGTGAGCCGGCCGGCGGTGAGATGCCGGCCCAGCTCGTCGACGAGCCGCTCGCGTTCGGGGTCGGAGATCCGGACACCGTTGACGTATTCCATCGCTGCCTCCTGCGGAGGGTCGAGACCACTGAGGTTCCACAGTGGAATGTCGATACCACTATGGTGGATATGCCACAGTGGAATGTCAAGCCCCCGGGAAAGGTGTCCGCCATGGTCGACCGTCCGCTCGATGCCCCCGCGGCTCGTCCGCTCAACGCCACCGCGGCGTCGCTGCTGGGATTCCTGCACGAGGGTCCGAAGACCGGGTGGGATCTGGTGGTGACCGCGCAGGAGCGGATCGGGAAATTCTGGTCGATCACGACCAGTCAGGTGTATCGCGAACTCGCCGCCATGGAACGGGCCGGTCTCGTCGAGGCGGGCGAGGTGGGCCCGCGCGACCGCAAGCCCTTCGCGCTCACCGCCTCCGGCCGCGCCGCATTCGCCGAGTGGATCGAACGCGAACCCGGACCGGAGAACATCCGCTACCCGCTGCTGCTCACCGTCGCGTTCGGCAGGCACCTGCCGCCCGGCAGGCTGGCCGAGATGCTCGCCGTCCACCGCGCCGCCCACGAACGCCGGCTCGCCGACTACGAGCGCGCCGCCGCCGAGCACTGCGCGGACCCGTACTCGTCGGCGACCCTGGACTTCGGCATCGTCTACGAACGGGCCGTGCTCGAGTGGTTCGGCCGGGTGGCGGACACGCTGGGGCCGGCCTCGTGAACCGGCCCTGGCTGATCGTGATCGGGGGCCTGCCCGCGACCGGGAAGACGACCGTCGCCCGTCGCCTGGCGGCCCGGATCGCCGCCGCCTATCTGCGGATCGACACGATCGAGCAGGCCCTGGTGGACTCCGGTGAACTGCCCCGGCCGCCGCGGACCGCCGGATACGACGCCGGTTACGCCCTCGCCCGCGACCAGCTCGCGCTCGGACTCACCACCGTCGTCGAGTGCGTCAACCCCGTGAAACTCACCCGCGACGCCTGGTGCGCCGCCGCGCACCGGGCCGGGGCCCGGGTGCTCGAAGTGGAACTGGTCTGCACCGACCCCGCCGAACATCGCAGACGCGCCGAGCGGCGTGCCGGAGACATCGCCGGCCTCGCGCTCCCCACGTGGCAGCAGATCCGCGGACGACACTACGAGGCGTGGGACCGTGCCCACCTGACGATCGACACGGCTGTGGTCGGTCCCGACGATGCGGTCACCACGATCCGGCGCGAAGCCGGCCTTCTCGACCCCGATTCGGCGGCGCGCCGGCCGGTGCCGGGGACACAATCCGGATAGCGCGTATCGATCGGGAGGTGGCCGTGGCCGAGGAGGTCGTCGTCGGGGTCGGTCCCGTCTCGACGGACGAGGTCCTGCGCGTGGCGCGGTCCGGCGCGCCGGTCCGGCTCTCCGCGGACGCGCTCGCCCTCATCGGCGCGGCCCGTGCCGTGGTCGACGCGCTCGCCCGCGCCCCCCGGCCCGCGTACGGCATCACCACCGGGTTCGGGGCGCTCGCCACCCGCCACATTCCCCCGGAATCGCGAATCGATCTGCAGCGCAGCGTGATCCGCTCTCACGCCGCCGGGACCGGTCCCGAGGTGGAACGGGAGGTGGTCCGCGCGATGATGCTGCTGCGCCTGTCCACCTTCGCCACCGGGCACACCGGGGTCCGCCCCGGGACCGCCACGGCCTACGCCGCGATGCTGAGCGCGGGAATCACGCCGGTGGTGCCCGAGCACGGCAGCCTCGGCTGTTCCGGGGACCTCGCGCCGCTCGCCCACGTGGCCCTCGTCCTCACCGGCGAGGGCGAGGCCCGCGACGCCGCCGGCACGCTCGTGCCGGCCGCGCAGGCCCTCGCCGCGGCGGGCCTCGCGCCCGTCGTGCTCGCCGAGAAGGAAGGGCTCGCCCTCATCAACGGCACCGACGGGATGCTGGGCATGCTGGTCCTTGCCTGCCACGACCTGCGCGCCCTGCTGCGGCTCGCCGACGTCACGGCCGCGATGAGCGTCGAGGCCCTGCTCGGCACCGACCGGGTCTTCGCCGCCGACCTGCACGCCCTGCGGCCGCACCCCGGCCAGGCCGTGGCCGCCGCCAACATGACCCGGCTCCTCGCCGGCTCCGCCGTCGTGGCCAGCCACCGGACCCCGGACTGCCCGGTGGTGCAGGATGCCTACTCGCTGCGGTGTGCCCCGCAGGTCGCGGGCGCCGCGCGCGACACCCTGACCCACGCCGAGCAGGTCGCCGGACGCGAACTCGCGGCCGCGATCGACAACCCGGTCGTCACCCGCGACGGCCGGATCGAGTCGAACGGCAACTTCCACGGCGCCCCGCTGGCGTACGTCCTCGACTTCCTCGCCGTCGTCGTCGCCGACGTCGCGAACATCAGCGAGCGCCGCACCGACCGGCTGCTCGACGTGGCCCGCAGCCACGGCCTGCCGCCGTTCCTCGCCCACGATCCCGGCGTCGACAGCGGGCACATGATCGCCCAGTACACCCAGGCCGCGCTCGTCGCCGACCTCAAGCGCCTCGCCGTGCCCGCCGCCGTCGACTCGATCCCGTCGTCGGCCATGCAGGAGGACCACGTCTCGATGGGCTGGTCCGCCGCCCGCAAGCTGCGCCGCGGCCTCGCCGCGCTGACCCGTGTCCTGGCCATCGAGGCACTCACCGCGGCACGCGCACTGGACCTGCGCGCCCCGCTCACCCCGGCCCCCGGCACCGGCGCGGTGGTCGCCGCGCTCCGCCGGCACGTGGCCGGGCCCGGCCCGGACCGGCATCTCGCCCCGGAGATCGACGCCGCGGCCCGGCTCGCCGCGAGCGGAGAACTCGTCGCCGCGGCGGAATCCGCGATCGGGGCCCTGGACTGATCGTCAGCGGAGCGGGTCGAACTGCCGCGGCACCGCCGCCCGCGCACCGGTCATCGCGCCGGCCAGCAGGCGGCCGGTCAGCGGGCCCAGCGCCACGCCCCACATGCCGTGACCGCCGGCGACGAACACGCGCGCGGAGCGGGTGCCGCCGACCAGCGGCAGACCGTCCGGGGTGCAGGGACGCGAGCCCACCCACTCCTCCGCCCGGGCGGCCCAGTCGACGCCGGTCAGCAGCGGCCGCGCCGCGTCGACGATGGCCTGGATCCGCCGCGGGTCGAGCGGGGCGTCGGGCCGGCGGAACTCCATCATCCCGGCGATGCGGAACCGATCGTGCAGCGGCGTGCACGCGACCCGCTGGGCCGGGAAGTAGATCGGGTTCTTCGGCAGGTGCGCCGGGCGCACGCTGAAGCTGTAGCCGCGACCGGCCTGCACCGGCATCCGGACCCCGAACGGCCGGGCCAGGTCGTTCAGCCGGGCCCCGGTGGCCAGCACCACCGCATCCGCCGCCCGGTCCCCGCCGCCGGTGCCCACCACGCGCACGTCCCGCGGGCCGTCCCGGACCGCCTGCACCTCGAACCCGGTGACGACCTCACCGCCACGGTCGCGCACCGACTCCGCCAGCGCGGCGACGAACCGCGGCGGGTCGACGAACCGCTGCCCCCGCAGCCGGATCCCGGCCCGCACCCCGTCGCCGAGCAGCGGCTCCAGGGTGCGGATCGTGTCCCCGTCGAGCAGGTCGAAATCCACCTCGCCGCCCGCCGCGACCACCTGCCGGAACTCCTCGACGAGCACGCGACGGTCGTCCTCGGACGCGAACGCTGCCAGGAACGGATCCGCCGGGCGGGTCTGTTCGACGACACCGCCGCGGGCCAGATCGTCGTAGGCGCCCAGCGCCATCCGGTTCACCTCGGCGAACACCGCCATCGCCGCGCGCCACCGGCGGGCGGTGCAGTGCCGCGCGAATCCCGCCAGGAACCGCCACAACCGCAGGTCGACCGCGGGCGGCACGTACACCGGGGACGACGGCGTGAGCATCGAACGGATCCCGTACCGCAGCACCGCCGGTTCCGGCAGTGGCAGGGTCAGCGCGGGGGCCAGCCAGCCCGCATTGCCCCACGACGCATCGGCGGCCACCCCGGTGCGGTCGAGCACCGTGACCTCGACGCCGCGCTCCTGCAGGAACCAGGCCGCCGACAACCCGACGAAGCCCGCCCCGACGACGACCACCCGACGAATCGCCATGACGCACTCCCGATCTCGAGGTACCCCATCACCTCCATCATGGACCGTCGCCGGGCTCGGTGCCCGCGAACCGGGGGTGGTCGCCCGCCGGCCGCCCCGTGACGATCCGGTGGATCAGCCGGGCCGCCGCCCGGGCCGTGCGCCCGTCGTCGTCGACGGCCGGCGCCAGCTCGGCGACGTCGACGAGCGCGAGCCTGCCGCTGCGCGCCACGACGTCGCACACGTGCTGCACCACCTCGAACGCGACGCCGCAGGCCGCCGGGGCGCTCACCCCGGGCGCCACCCAGCCGGGCAGCACATCGAGGTCGATCGTCAGGTGCACCGCGTCCACCGCGCGGACGAACTCCTCGACGAACGTCTCCACGACGGGCAGGTTCGTCGCGCGGCACTCGTCGTCCAGCAGGTACCGCACCCCGAACTCGTCCGCGGCGGCGAACAGCGCGGCCGTGTTGCTCGGCTGCGCGATGCCCACCACCGCGTAGCGCAGCGACCTGCCCTGTTCGCGTTCGCGTTCGGCCATCTGCCGGAACGGGGTGCCCGACGTGGCGACGGGCGCCGCCCGCAGGTCGAAGTGCGCGTCCAGGTTCAGCACGCCCCAGCGGGTCCCGGCCCGCGCGGCCGCGGACCCGGCCCAGCCCAGGTAGCT
>NZ_PCZU01000056.1:0-9081 GCF_002887785.1 Rhodococcus sp. ENV425 | reverse complement strand
GCCCGAGGCCGCCCAGCAGGCCATCCTCGAATCCTTCGAACACGAGAACACAATGTCCGATTTCATCGGATCAGAGGCCCCGACGACGGTGCTCCCACGAGTAGCGCTGTGACGCGGCGCCAGTCGCACGGTCGAGACCGGCCGCGGCGAGTTCACGCCGGCAACTGTTGCGCCACCCCGGGTGGCCACGAACGAGAAAGGTACCGACCTGTGAGAAGGCGGGACTGTGAGACGACTGCCGTCGAACCCCTGATGGGGGAGCGATGAGGACGGGTCCGGCGCTGCCGGTAGAGACAGAGACGCCGCCGGAGCGTCGGGATCAGGAGCCGATCCCCTGGCGGCGGAACGTCGTACTCCGGAAGATCGGCGGCTACGTCACGAACAAACCGACCCAGAGCCTCGCAACCATCGGCCGGTCTGCGAGGCTCGGTGGCAACGTCGTGCGCTACTGCATCGAGGACACCATTGCACTGAGACTGTCGGTACGCGAGGTGGTCGAGCAGATGTGGAAGCTACTCAAGGTGACGGCGCTGCCCGCCCTGCTGATGGCCGTCCCGATCGGAGCCGAGGTGTCCGTTCAGGTCGGCGGCATCATGAACCAGGTGGGTGCGAACTCACTGGCCGGCGCGGCGAGCGGCCTCGGGGTCGTCGGTCAGGGAGCGCCGATGGCCGCCGGGTTGCTCATGAGCGGTGCGGCCGCATCCGCTATCGCGTCGGACCTCGGCGCGCGAGCGATCCGCGAAGAGATCGAAGCGATCCGGGTCATGGGTATCGACCCGGTGCAGCGACTCGTAGTCCCGCGATTCCTTGCGATGATCGCGATCGCTCCCATGCTGTGCATCATCATCATCGCAGCGGGAGTCTCGGCGGGTCTGTTGATCTCCGCGAACGTGAACGACGTCGTCCCAGGCAGCTTCTGGCAGTCGTTCGGCGCGTTCGCCACGCCCACGGATCTCGCGTTCTCGGTGCTGAAGTCGGTGATCTTCGCCGCGATGGTGGTGTTGATCGCCGGACTGCGGGGACTCGAGGCAAAGGGCGGGCCGACCGGCGTTGCCAATGCCGTCAACGCGTCGGTCGTGCTCAGCGTCTTCTGCATCTTTGCGGCGAATCTTGTCGTGAGCCAGCTGCAGATGATGTTCTTCCCGGCACGGTTGGCATGATGGCGACGAATACTCCAGCACATCGCGGCGCGACCGCGCCGACGTTCCCCGTACGCATCACCGGCACGGCGACGCGCCGGATCCGGGCGAGCGTCGAGGAAGTCGGACAGATCGCGCTCTTCGTCGGCAAGACCGTCTACCTGCTGCCCAAGACTGCCCGTCACTACCGCAAGCAAACTCTCACCACGATGAACAACATGGCCTGGGGCAACGGGTCGTTGGTGGTGGACGGCGGCGTGATCAGCCTGATGTTCTTCCTCGGCATCGCAGTGGGCGCCGTCGTCGCGATCCAGGCGTTCATGGCCTTCGACCTTCTGGGGTTCGGCGCGTTGACCGGCATCATCGGCTCGTTCGGCAACGTCCGTGTGATCGCCCCCATCATCACGGGAATCGGTTTCGCCGCCCAGGCCGGATGCCGCATGACGGCCGAGATCGGTTCGATGCGGATCTCGGAGGAAATCGATGCCACCGAGTCGATCGGACTCCAAGCCATCCCCTTCGTGGTCGGACCGCGGCTCATCGGAAGCATGCTCGTCGTGCTTCCGGGCTACCTCATGGCTCTCGTCGTCAGCTTCGTCACCGGTGGTCTGGTGGTCAAGACGTTCCACGCACAGCCGGAGGGCACCTACGACCACTACTTCGCCCAATTCCTGAATGTGCCCGACCTGGCCGCATCCGTGGTGAAGGCGTTGATCTTCTGTGGTGTCGTCACGATGATCCATTGCTATTACGGGTATTTCGCATCCGGGGGTCCGGCTGGGGTCGGAGCCGCATCCGGACGTGCGATCCGCGCGAGCCTCGTCGCGATCGTCGTCCTGAACTTTCTGATGACGGTCGCCATCTGGGGTCTGAGCCCCGAACTGGTCTTCAAGGGATGATGGGATGAGCACTTCCAGGAACCAGGACTTCCTGCGGGGATCCGCAGCGAATCAGTCCCGAGTATTGGCGGTCGCCGGCGTCGCAGTGATCGGCCTGGCGGGTGTGATGGTCACCGCCACCGCGTCTCTGTATCCACGCATGACCGCGCCGGACGGGCTCGCCGTCGGGGTCGAGGTCCCCTATGTCGGTCCGGGGGTGACGGAAGGAACCAAGGTGGTCCTGCGGGGACAGGGCGTCGGTCTGGTCGAACGGCTCGACCGAACCGAGGCGGGCTCGGTGCAGATGCGGCTCGTCCTCGATCAGCACCAGGTCGCCGGGCTGACGGACTCGTTCGAGGTGGACTTCCGTCCCGAGAACTACTTCGGAACATCCGCAGTGAACATCGTCGTCATGCCCGGCGGCGACCCCCTCGAGCCCGACACCGAAGTGCAGCGGACGCCAGGAGGCGACTTCACGATGTCGACGATGATCGAGCAGGGCTCGCTCACCATCGACGGAACCCTGACCGACCGGATGGTCACGTCGCTCGACAAGTCGGTGCACTACCTCGACGGACTGGCACCGTGGATCGAGACGGGTGTGCTGGTCGCCGACCGTGTCGCACAGGCGCAGCAGGCGCCACCGAGCGAGCTGATGACGAGATTCAACGACATCCTCGCGGCAACACCAGGATTCAGCGATCAGGCGATCGAGGCACTGATGTACATCTACGACAGCGTCTACAACCGCCTGCCGGACGGCTCGATTGGTGTGGACGATGCCGTCTTCGACGAGTCGAACGCCGGCCTGACGCTGGCCGCCAATCAGCTGTTCGGCCAAGCCGGTGCCCTGCTCGCCTCGCACGGGGAGGAACTGACACCGCTGACGCAGATCGTCGTGGAAGTGTCGGATGTCTTCCCGCACCTCGTCAACGGCGGCCTGACGCCGGAGCAGGCGCGGGAGATCGTTGGTCGATTCGACTCCGCGTTCGTCGACACCCCAGACGGGCAACGCCTCCGGTTGCGCGTCGTGCTCGACGGATTTCCGGCGCTTGCGGCCCCGCTCGGGATCGCCGCCGCGCCGGCCGAACCGAACGGGGGAGAGCGATGAACGCGCGTGCCGTCTTCCTCGCGACCGTCCTCAAACTCGCGATAGCAGCAGCTGTCTCGGCTCTGCTGTTCGTGCTGGTGATCAGCGCCATGCGCAGTCCCGTGGCCGGTGACACCCGCACCTACACCGCGGAGTTCTCCGATGTGTCAGGTCTCGGGGTCAACGGTGACATTCGCACGCGTGGGGTCCGGATCGGCAAGGTCGAGGCCATCGACCTGGTGACTCGCCAGGGCAGCACCATCGCCGAGGTCCGTTTCTCGCTGCAGGAGCCATACGTTCTCACCGCGGACACGACTCTGGCGGTCAAGTACCAGAACCTCACCGGCGTGCGGTATGTGGATGCCGACTTCGGGGAAGATTCCGGGGTCCCCGTCGAAACTCTGCCTCTCGACAGGACCCGACCGTCGTTCGATATCACCGAGCTGTTCAACGGTCTGCAGCCGGTGCTGGACACCATGAGTGCCGAGGACATCAACACCTTCACCGAGAACGCCATCGCCCTGCTGCAAGGAGACGGCGGGGGACTGAAGCCGATGCTCGACGACGCGCAGAAGCTCGCCGATCTCGCGGCCGACCGGGAACAGGTCATCGCGACGTTGACGACCAATCTCGCGCGGATTTCCGACTCCATGGGTGGCCGGTCGGATGAGGTCGTGGAGTTCCTCCGCTCGATGAGCTTCCCGATCGCGAAGGCGATGACAGTTCTCGACGAGTTTCCGAAGACCGCCACGTACGGCCCTGAGTTCCTGACACCGATCAAACGGCTGCTCGACGCCTACAGCCTGCAGCCGGGGGCGAACGTCGAGCAGATGGTGGCCGAAGCGTTCTCGTCGCTCGAGGAGACAGCGGAAGCTCTCCGGCTGCTACCGAGTTCGGTGGCGGGACTGCAGATCCCGGTCGGGGATTCCCCCGGATGGGAAGGATGCAGCAAGGGTGTCGCCCAGCTGCCGACCGAAGTCGACGTTCTCCTCAACGGTAGCGGGGTAGTGGTATGCAGCGCACGGTGAAGTCCGCACGGACACGGTTCGGTACTGCCCGTCTGGCGACGTGGCTCGCCGACGACATGCGCATCGGCGCCGGCGTGGTAGCCGTGGCCGTCCTCGCGCTCGTCGCGACGACCGTGCTCTACATAAGTCCCCCGGGCAGGAAGGTGGTGGCCTTCGAGACCACCGACGCGTCCGCCATCTCGGTCGGCCAGGACGTGCGGATCGCCGGGGTGTCGGTCGGCAAGGTGACGGACATGGAGCTCGGACAGTCGACCGTCCGGGTCTCGATGGAAGTCGAGGACGACGTGTTGGTGGGCACCGAGTCGCGGGTCGAGGTCCGGATGCTGACCCCGGTCGGGGGCTACGCGATCACGCTTGTCCCGCTCGGCGTGAGACCGCTCGACGAGGGGGCCCTTCCTGTGGGACAGGTGACCGTCCCGTACTCGATCGGTGACGTACTCCAGGCGGCCCCCAACACCACCGACAACGTCGACGGCGGCACGATCGATGCGAATCTGGTCCAGGTCGCCGAGGCGCTACAGCAGAACCCGGACTCGGTGGGATCGATCATCTCGGGGATGACGGCGATCGCACGTGTCATGGACCGGCAGCGTGAGCAGGTCCGGACGGTCACGGGACTCGCCTCGGAGTACCTGCAGACCTTCAACGCGAATCGCGAGCTCGTCTTCCATCTGATCCGTGAGATGGACATGGTGCTCTCGACGTACAACACCAACCATGCCGGCTTCAACGAGGCGTACCGGCTGCTCGGGCACGTGCTGATGACTGTGGCACCGTACGAGGAGTACTACCTCGACCACCGGGACGAGGTCGCGGCGGCCATCACTCAGGTGCGCGCCATGATCGAGGAATTCAACGCGTCCATGGGGCCCTCGATCGACGCCCTGACTGCGGCCCGGGAGCAATTGGCGAACTGGCTCACGCCCGAGGGGCTGGCCACGATCAGCGGAGGAACGCTCATGGCATCGGACATCTGTATTCCGGTTCCGGGACGGCAGTGCTGACGATGAACAAGGTCAAGAAGGTAGCAACGATCGGCCTGGCAGTGACCGCCGTCGTCGGCGCCGGCTTCACCGCCGCGCGCACGGCCGGAGCCGAACCCGCCCCGTCGTACTGCGCCGAAATGCCGGACGCGGTCGGGCTGTATGTGGGTAATCCGGTCACCCGGATGGGGTTCCCGGTGGGACGGGTCGAGTCGATCGTGGAGAAGGGCGGTCACGTCGAGGTGACGTTCTCGACGGACGGGGATCGCCCGCTTCCCGCCGATGTCAAAGCGGTGACCCGATCCAAGTCGATTCTCGCCGACCGCAGCCTCGAGCTCGTGGGCAACGACACATCCGGCCCCACGCTCGAACCGGGATCCTGTATTCCGCTGCAGAACAGCCGGACTCCCAAGGCCATCTCCGAGGTCGTAGGGTCGGCGGCGGACTTCATCGAGGCCCTTTCTCCCGAAGGGAGCGCGGACACCGTCGAGATGGCCGTCGCGGGCCTGGACCAGGCTCTGCGTGGACAGGGCGACAACGCCCGGTCGATGATGCTGCATGCCGCCGATGCCATGGAAAGCCCCGACAAGTTCGTCGCCGACATCGGTACTGCCATCGCGAACATGGCGCCGTTGAGCGAGCAGGCTCTCGCCGACTGGGCAGCGATCAAGTCCGTCGTGGAGCAGATGCCGGACGTGGCGGTGGCGGGAATAGACCTGTGGCCCGGAACCATCGACGTGTGCGTGGGAATCGGCTGGCTTGTCGCCACTTTGGACGACATCCAACGCAAGTACGGCGGGGACATCTGGCCGTTCGTGCACGGTCAGGTCGCCGACGCGATCGCACTCGCCGCGGGGCGGACGGGCGAGATCCAAAGCCTCGTTGCGACGGTGCCGTCGCTCGCGGCGGTCGCGGATCAGCAGACGCGGAACGCCGGCGGGCTGACGATGCAGTACACGCCCCCCACCATCACACTGAGCGACGAGGACGCCGACCGGCTGTGCGCACTCCTCGACACCGTCCGGCCGGGTAGCTGCACACCGACCGAATCAGGAGCTCGCGTTTCGCCGACGGGTCTGATGGATCTCGTCCTCCTGAACGGGGCTGCACAGTGAAGACACGGATCGACCTCGGACGGACGGCGCGGGTGACGACAGCGCTGCTGCTGACGCTCGTCGCCTCGGCATGCTCGCTGCGGCCGGAGGACCTGCCGTCGGTCCGCGGTGGCGTCGGGGACGGGTACGAGATCTCGCTCGAGTTCGAAAGCGTCATGAATCTGCCGGCCGGAGCCGATGTGATCATGGACGGCGTACGAGTCGGTGAGGTCCGCGAGCTCGACGTGGCGGACGACAGCGTCGCCGTCGTCGCGGGGATCCGGCAGGACACGCGGGTGCCTGCGGGCGCGAGGGCCATCGTCCGGCAGAACACCCTGTTGGGTGACACCTATGTCGCCCTCGTCCGCGACCCCGCCGCCGTCGTCGGGGGATACCTCGAGGAGGGAAGCACCGTCCCGTTGAGCCGGACCACGTCGCCGCCGCAGCTCGAGGACACCATGGCCGTGCTCGCGACATTCGTCAACGGCGGCAGCATCCGAAGGGTCGAGGACGTCATGGCCCGGGTGAACGCGGTGATGCCGCCCGTCCCGGAAGTGGAACGACTTGCGTCGATCGTGTCGGTGGACCTGCGCGACCTCGGCGATCGGACGGCCGAGATCGACCGGCTGCTCGTGGAAATGGATGCCACTGCGGTCACCGTGGACGCCAATGCGGACTCGCTCGCCACGATCTTCGACTCGTCGACCGTGCATTACTGGCGGCGGCTCGCGGTGGATGTCGTGTCGCACATCGGTCAGATCCTTCCTTCCGTCGGAAGCCTGTACGAGGGTGGACTGTGGCTGATCCCGATGTTCGAATCGCTCGCCGACACCACCGACGTCTCCCGGGGCGGGCCCTCGGCCACCGTGGAAGTGTCGAATTTCCTTCGGACAACACTGATTCCGTTTGCCCAGAATCCCTCGGTGGACATCGTCTCGGTGGAAACGGCGGACGGTGATCAGTTGCTTGCCGATGCCGAGAACATCCTGCGCATGTTGGGAGCTGTGAAGTGAGCCGGCGTACAGCGCGGTCGATCGTGGGTATGGGTCTGATAGCGGTGCTCTCGTTCCTGTACATGACTCAGTTGGGCCTGCGGACAGGGTTCATGGAGGACGTCTACACGGCACGGGTGCAGGTCCCCGACACGAACGGCCTGGTGGAGGGCTCGCGGGTGCTGTTGCGCGGGGTGGAGATCGGCGAGATCACCGACATCACCGCATCAGCGGACGCGATCGACGTGTCGTGGAAGTACGACCGGAACCATCCCGTCCCCGCCGACAGTGCGTTCCGCGTGGACAATCTGTCGGCGCTCGGCGAACCGTATCTCGCCGTGTGGCCGGCGTCGGCGGCCGGACCGTATCTGGACGACGGCGCGTTCGTGCCGTCCACCCAGGTTGTGGTGCCGACGACGTTCGAGGAGTTGTCCGAGCGCCTCACCCGCCTGCTCACGCAGGTCGATCCGGAGGGCGTGCGCCAGATCTTCGAGGCGCTGGATGTCGCTCTGCCCGACGATCCGCGTGTGCTGGGCAATCTTTCGCGGGCGGGGGAACTGATGGCAGCCACGTTCGCCCAGAACGCGGACAGTTTCACCACGCTGCTGCGGACCGTTCAACCGTTGCTGCTGGACAGCACGACGATTCCCCTGGGGATGCACAACGCCGAGCCGCACCTCGCCGAGTTCGGAAGCGGGTTCCGCGATCTGCTCGCCGGCATCAAGTTCGCTGCCGATCGTGGGCCGCTGAATGCCGGTATCGCGCACGGTGCCAGTCCGTTCATCGGTGAACTGCAGAAGTTCCTCGATGCGACGGCCGCGGACCTCGAGGTCATCGGCGTCGATCTTCTGCCTTCGGTTTCTCAGGGCGCGAGGGCGGTCCGCACGATCGACGTCGGCCGTCTGCTCGACAATGCCCTGACCTCCACATCGTCGGGGGACGCAGTGACCGTGCACGTGCAGGCGCCGGGCAACTGACCGTCCGACGGTCCCGGCACGTCACCCCATCAGATCGATACGAACAGGAATGAGGCGCACCATGCAGATGATCACCTCCGATCAGTCCACCGATAAGAACGACCGCAGTACGGCCGAGGACGGTGTCCCTCCGCGGGAGCAGGCGGATTCGCAGCGGTCCGGGTTCACGGTGCGGCTACAACCCGGGAAGATACTCATCGGTGGACTCGTGGTGGCACTGTGCGCCGCCGTGGCCCTCCTCGGCTGGCAGGTGAGCGACAAGGCAAGCGAACTCGACCGAGTTCGCACCGAGGCGGCAGCACTCGAGCGTGCCGAACAGGCCGCGCTCGAATACGCGACAGGTGCTGCCGAAATGGACTTCCGCGACCTGCAGACCTGGCGAACCCGGCTGACCACCGGAACCAGCCCCGAACTCTCGGAGCGGCTCACTCGCGCGGCGACCTCGATGGAGCAGATCATCGTTCCGCTTCAGTGGACGTCGACGGCGCAGCCGATTACGGCCAAAGCCGAAGCCGGTCCGGACGGCATCTACACGGTCGATTGCTTCGTGAGTGTGGTGACCAAGAACGCCCAGGCCCCCGAGGGCATCCAATCGACGGCGACGTACAAGCTGAGCATGGACAGCCGCGACGAGTGGAAGATCGCCGAAATCAGCGGTGTCGGATCGGCTCTGGGCGACGGCAATACACCCAGGTGAGGGGCGCCGTGCATTGTCGGTGGCGGCGGTCGGTGGAAGGAGGTCGGAGATGTCGTCGAGTGAGCCGGCGAGCATGGTGATGGCGATAGGAACCGCGGTCGGCGTGGTGGTCTCGGGGATGGATCTGCCGCAGCCGCTCGAGGACCAGGCCCGGGTGGCAGTCGAGGCGGTGCAGGAGGCTGCCGGCACTCTGGACCGGCAGG
>NZ_PCZU01000304.1:481-4466 GCF_002887785.1 Rhodococcus sp. ENV425 | reverse complement strand
GCCGCCTCGACGGGGTGCTGCACGGCGACCACCTCGGGCTCATCCCGGGGCCCGGCTCGGAGCCCGGCGACGCCCGCGAGTACCAGCCCGGCGACGACGTGCGGCAGATGGACTGGTCCGTCACCGCCCGCACCACCCACCCGCACGTGCGGCAGACCGTCGCCGACCGCGAACTCGAGACCTGGTTGGCGATCGACCTCTCGCCCAGCCTCGACTTCGGCACCGGGGTCTGCGAGAAGCGGGACCTCGCCGTGGCCGCCGCCGCCGCGGTCGGCTACCTCGCCGGCGGCGGCGGCAACCGGATCGGTGCCGTCGTGAGCACCGGGGCGCGCACCCACCGCGTGCCCGCCCGCGGCGGCCAGTTGCACACGCAGGCGATGCTCCGCTCGATCGCGACGACCCCGCACGCCCCCGACGGCACCCGCGGGGACCTGCGCGGGCTGATCGAGTCGCTGCGCCGCCCGCAGCGTCGCCGCGGCCTGGCCGTCGTCGTCAGCGACTTCCTCGGCCCCATCGACTGGGAGCGTTCGCTGCGCGCCCTGTCCGGCCGGCACGACCTGCTCGCGGTGGAAGTCCTCGACCGCCGCGACCTCGAACTGCCCGACCTCGGCGACGTCGTGCTGCACGACCCCGAGACCGGGCACACCCGCGAGTTCACCACCAGCGAGCAGTTGCGCGCCGACTACGCCCGGGCCGCCGCCGAGCACCGCGCCGCCGTGCGCAAGGCCGTCCGCGGCTGCGGCGCCCCGCTGCTGAGCCTGCGCACCGACCGCAACTGGATCGACGACGTGGTCCGGTTCGTCGCCGCCCGCCGCCACAGCTTCGGCGCCCCGGTGAAGGGGGGCCGGTGAGCATCTCCGACTTCACCGCGCCGTGGTGGTTGCTGTTCCTGTTCGTCGTCGGGGCCCTCGCCGCCGGATACGTGGCGGTGCAACGCCGCCGGATGCGGCACACGCTGCGGTTCACCAACCTCGAGCTGCTCGAGAAGGTCGCCCCCCAGCGGCCCGGCCGCAGCCGGCACGTCCCGGTCGCGTTGCTGCTGGCCGGGCTGGCGCTGCTCACCGTCGCCGCTGCCGGGCCCACCGCCGAGCAGCGGGTTCCGCGCAACCGCGCCACCGTTGTCCTGGTGATCGACGTGTCGCTGTCGATGCAGGCCACCGACGTCGAGCCCACTCGCCTCGCCGCCGCGCAGGCCGCCGCCAAGTCGTTCGCCGACGACCTGACTCCCGGCATCAACCTCGGCCTGGTGGCGTTCTCCGGCACCGCGTCGGTGCTCGTCTCGCCGACCACCAACCGGGAGGCCACCAAGACCGCGATCGACAACCTGCAGCTGAGCGAGCGCACCGCCACCGGCGAGGCGATCTTCACGGCCCTGCAGTCCGTCGACACCCTCGCCGCGGTGCTCGGCGGCGGCGACCAGGCACCCCCGGCGCGGATCGTGCTGCTCTCGGACGGCAAGCAGACCGTCCCGGAGAGCCCCGACGACCCGCGCGGCGGCTTCACCGCCGCCCGGCAGGCCGCGGACAAGGACGTGCCCGTCTCGACCATCTCCTTCGGCACCGAGTACGGCACCGTCACGATCGAGGACGAGCGCATCCCGGTGCCGGTGGACGACCCGTCCCTGAAGGAGATCGCCAACCTCTCCGGCGGCACCTTCTTCACCGCATCGAACCTGCAGGAACTCGAGGACGCCTACAACACCCTCGAGGAACAGATCGGGTACGAGACCACCCGCGGCGACGCCAGCCGCCCGTGGCTGATCCTTGGTGTCCTCGCCGTCGCCGGGGGTGTCGCCGCCGCCCTGCTGCTGCGCCAACGCCTGCCCTGACCTGCGCCGCGGACCGCGTGCCCGCCGCCGCGGGCGCCTTGTTACCGACCCGTACCGCCACCAGATAGGGTTTGACCCCATGACTGACGCAAGCAGCCCCGCCGGATCGCCGCGCCCCGCGGCCACCCCCCGCTCGGTTCTCGTCACCGGCGGCAATCGCGGCATCGGCCTCGCCGTCGCCCGCCGCCTGCAGGCGGACGGCCACAAGGTCGCCGTCACCCACCGCGGCTCCGGCGCCCCGGACGGACTGTTCGGCGTCCGGTGCGATGTCACCGACAGCGCGTCCGTCGACGCCGCGTTCAAGGAGGTCGAAGAGCACCAGGGTCCCGTCGAGGTCCTGGTCGCGAACGCCGGCATCACCGACGACACGCTGCTGATGCGGATGACCGAGGACCAGTTCGCGAAGGTCATCGACGCCAACCTCACCGGTGCGTTCCGGTGCGCGAAGCGCGCCAACCGCGCGATGCTGCGGGGGCGCTGGGGTCGGATGATCTTCCTCGGCTCGGTCGTCGGCATGGCCGGTCAGGCGGGGCAGATCAACTACGCGTCCTCGAAGGCCGGCGTCATCGGCCTGGCCCGCTCGGTGACCCGCGAACTCGGCTCGCGTTCGATCACGGCGAATGTCGTCGCGCCCGGATTCATCGAGACGGACATGACCGCCGAACTCTCCGACGACGTCCGCGACACCGCGAAGAAGTTCATCCCGCTGCAGCGTCTCGGCAAGCCCGAGGACGTCGCCGCGGTCGTGAGCTTCCTCGCGTCCGACGACTCCGCCTACGTCTCCGGCGCGGTCATCCCCGTCGACGGCGGCCTCGGCATGGGGCACTGACGCCGGCACGCACGCCACCACATCCGAAACTCACTGGAGGACCGACACACTCATGGGCGGACTGCTCGAGGGCAAGACCATTCTCGTCACCGGCATCATCACCGACGCCTCCATCGCCTTCCACACCGCGAAGGTCGCGCAGGAACAGGGCGCGAAGGTCGTCGTCACCGGCTTCGACCGGCTGCGCCTGATCGATCGCATCGCGCAGCGGCTGCCGCAGCCGGTGCCCCCGGCCCTCGAACTCGACGTGCAGAACACCGACCACCTCGACACCCTCGCCGGCCGGGTGCGCGAGCTCGCCCCCGAGGGCCTCGACGGCGTCGTGCACTCCATCGGCTTCGCCCCCCGCTCGTGCCTGGGCAGCCCGTTCCTCGACGCGCCGTGGACCGACGTCGCCGTCGCCCTCGAGGTCTCCGCCTACTCCTACGCCGCGCTCGCCAAGGCCCTGCTGCCCGTCCTCAACGATGGCGCCTCCCTGGTCGGCATGGACTTCGACCCCGCCCGCGCCGTCCCGTTCTACAACTGGATGGGCGTGTCCAAGGCCACCCTCGAGTCCGTCAACCGGTACGTCGCCAAGGAGGTCGGCGGCCGCGGTATCCGCTCCAACCTCGTCGCCGCCGGCCCGATCAAGACCCTCGCCGCCAAGGCCATCGCCGGCGACGCCACCGGCCCCGGCGCCGAGATGAACCGGCTCAACGAGGGCTGGTCCGCGGCGGCCCCGATCGGCTGGGACGTCGATGACCCCACGCCCGTCGCGAAGACCGTGTGCACGGTGCTGTCCGACTGGCTGCCCGGCACCACCGGGTCGATCGTCTACGTCGACGGGGGATTCCATTCCCAGGTCGGCTTCGGTGCCGGCGCCTAGGGTCGAGCCATGACCCGTACCTCCGAGCCGTACGACGCACTGCTGGTGCTCTCGTTCGGCGGTCCGGAAGGGCCGGACGACGTGCGCCCGTTCCTCGAGAATGTCACCCGGGGCCGCGGCGTGCCGCCCGAACGCCTCGACGAGGTCGCCGAGCACTACCTGCACTTCGGGGGTGTCTCACCGATCAACGCCCTCAACCGCGACCTCATCGCGCGCCTCGAGGCGGACTTCGCCGCCGCCGGGCTGGATCTGCCGATCTACTTCGGCAACCGCAACTGGCACCCGATGATCGAGGACACCGTCGCGGCCATGCGCGACGACGGGGTGCGCAACGCGCTGGTGTTCCCCACCTCGGCGTGGGGTGGCTATTCGGGGTGCCGGCAGTACCACGAGGACATCGCCCGCGCCCGCGCCGCCGTCGGCGACGACGCACCCGTGCTGACCAAGCTGCGGCACTTCTACG
>NZ_PCZU01000304.1:0-401 GCF_002887785.1 Rhodococcus sp. ENV425 | reverse complement strand
CACCGCCGCCGACGCCACCGGCGGCCCACCCGAGCTGGGCGGGCACCTGTACAGCCGGCAGGTCGCCGAGGCGGCCCGCCTGGTCGCCACCGCCGCCGGCAGCGCCGACCACGACCTGGTGTGGCAGTCCCGATCCGGGCCGCCGCAGGTGCCGTGGCTCGAGCCGGACATCGTCGACCACCTCGAGGCCCTGCACGCGCGCGGCGTCGACGCGGTCGTCGTCGTGCCCGTCGGCTTCGTCTCCGACCACCTCGAAGTCGTCTGGGACCTCGACACCGAAGCCCGCGACCGGGCCGCGGAACTCGGCATGGCGTTCGCCCGCGCCGCCACCGCCGGCCCCGACCCGCGGTTCGTGCAGATGGTGCGCGAGCTGGTGCGCGAACACCTCGACGGCGCCGCCC